>JBIKZJ010000597.1:0-3186 GCA_044354755.1 Schlesneria sp.
ACATTTATCAGCATTTTGTGATCCCGATGGGAATGAATCAGGATCGATTGATTAAGGCGGTTGAGGTTCACCCCGGCAACGCCAAGATTGTGCATCATGCCCACATGTTCGTCGATAATACGGGGCAGGCTCGTATTCTGGACGAAGCAGATCCCGCCGAGGGTTACACGCGATTTGGTGGGCATGGACTGTCGTCCGCAGCCTACCTCGGTGGCTGGAACCCCGGTGCAACTCCGCACTTCTTCCCGAAAGGGACGGGACGACTGATTCCCAAAGGAGGTGATGCGGTCTTCCAGATCCATTATCACCCCTCTGGCAAACCGGAGTTTGATCAAACCGAAATTGGAATTTACTATGCGGCGCCCGATGCGCAACAGCTGATCGCCGATCTGGTGGTGGGGAATGTCGATCTCGTGATTCCTGCGGGGGCCGCGGAGGCCCGTTTTACGGCCGAGTACACAACGCCGGTGAATTTGCTGCTGATGGAAATTCGCCCGCACATGCATCTGCTCGGAAAAAGCTATCAGGTTCGGGGGGTGCTTCCGTCGGGAACGGTGGTTCCGTTGATCAAGATTGAAGACTGGGATTTCAATTGGCAAGATTCGTACGTGTTTGATCCCGTTGTCTCTTTGCCGGCAGGGAGCCAGATTCAGGTCGATGTCGTTTATGATAATTCGTCAAAGAATCCCGCAAACCCCCATTCGCCACCTAAAATCGTCTATTTTGGCGAAGAGTCGACCGATGAAATGTCGAATTGTGCGATCCGGGTCACGACGAAAACCTATGCGGAATTTCAGCAAGTCGTCGCCGACAACGGCCAATATTGGTCGACTCAATTGCAGAAATACCTCGATCGAAATATGACTCCCGACAAAAAGCCTCGCCACCCCCGAACATCGAGAACACCCGCGAATTGATATTCGTGGGTGGCGATCAGAGATGGTGGTATTGTCGAATTTCCCGCAACAAATCTGCGGGGGCAGCAGGAGAGAGACGAGATGGCGAAACAGCGAAACGGCAAGCAGTTGATGTTGATTGAGCAAGCGCACGAAGAACAGCAGGTCGCCCTGGCTGCAGAGCTCAGTAGTCGCTATACGGCAGCCTATCCACATGATTTGGACGGGGCCTGGTTTCATATTCTGGCAGAATATCGGATCGGGCGCAACGCTGAAGCCAAGCAGCAATTGGAATCGCGTCTCTCGCAGTTCTCTGACGATTTTCGTGGCCCGGTCCTGACGATTCTCGCACGCATCAATCGTGATCAGGGGGATCTGGCGGAAGCAGAACGATGTTATTTGCAGTCGATCGACGCAGACGCCTGCGACGCGTGCAACTACGTCGAACTGGGGGAGATGCTGTTTGCAGCCGGTCAGGTTGCCGCAGCCGAACAGATCGTCAGTAAAGGGATTGCCAACGAGGCACTTCCGCTCGAGGACTTGCATTACCTGCAGGGGACGCTTTGTCGGGCCAACGGGGACCTCGCCGCCGCCTATCTCGCATTCTGTGAAGTCGTTGATGCGATCGATCATCCTGAAGCCGAGGGGGCAATTGTCGATATTGAAGCTGCAGCCCAAATCCGTGGAATCGAACTTCCTCAGGTCGAGTCCGCGAGTGGAGACGAACCTTCGGAATCGGAGGGGGAGGAAGACGAACCGGTCGTCGATCAGGCGCAAGAAAGCGACGAGGGGGAAGACGAGCATGTACCGGGGGAAATGGTTTTGAATATTCATCGCGAGTACTTCCTGGAAATCCTTTCCGGAGAAAAGAAGATCGAGTACCGCACGGTGAGTGAGTATTGGCGGACGCGAGTGGAAAATGCGGGTGAGCCCCCATTTCATTTGCGAGTGATCAATGGAATGAGCAAGCAGGCGCCCGAATTGACGGTGATCTGTGACAAGGTGCTGATCAATCCCTGGCAGATGGAATACGAGCTGCATTTGGGAACGATCCTGGAAGTCAAGAATTGGGATCACACGGCCCCGCCAGAAGAAGAAGAATAGTGGGATGCCATCAGCGGGCGGCGTCTGCTGTTTTCGATCGTCGAAGGTCTGTTTCCGAGAGCAGCACACGCCAACAGATCGATCTTGACCGGTTTTCCGGCAGGAGGATAGTTTACGTTGAGTGGCTATCTGAAAGCGGAGGACGCGATTTCCATGGATGATGAATTACCAACTGCCGACGACGAGGGTTCGTTTGATGCCGAGAATTCCGCTTTCGAAGCAGATGATTGCGAATTGAGCTCGGAACAGCTGGAAGACTGGGGAGGAAGTGAACTCGAAGAGGCATATCTCAAGGCCCTCTCGGCACTGGAAGCCTCGGACTCGGAAATGGGAAACTCGTCCGACGACGATGCACAGGAAACAGCAGAGGAACTTTCCGAGGATCAGGTCCAAGATGCTGAGGAGCTTGGGGACGAGGATCAGAGCCTGTCCTCGTTCGAGCAACGGGCGGCGTCATCGCGATTAGCGTCATCGCATTTATCAGCGGCCACGGCAGCGGTGCCACGCTCCAACACGGCAGAAGACCTGGCCGAATTGATGCCGCCCCTTGCCGCACCGATCACCACCAGCAGCTTGGCTTCCATTTCCGCAGCAGTACTGCCGCCGACACCCCGTCAGATTATCGAAGCCTGCCTGTTCGTTGGTGGACCTCCCCTGACGGCGAAACGCTTGGCCACAGTTTTGAAAGGCGAATTTCAGGCCGATTTTGTCGACCAGGCCATCGATCAGCTGAACCATCTTTACGCCGCAGAAAACCGTCCCTATGAAATCCAGATGGTTGAGGGGGGGTATCGACTGACGTTGCGGGAGGAATTCGAGCGAATTCGTTACAAAGTTTACGGCATGGGGCCCAAAGAAGTCCGGCTCTCACAAGAAGCTTTGGAAGTCTTGGCCGTGGTGGCGTATTATCAGCCGATCACACAGGTCAAAGTGGAAGAGTTGGGAAAGCCTGGATGTGGTCCGGTTTTGAGGCAACTCGTCCGACGAGAATTGCTTGCGATCGAGCGTGACCCCAAGGCTTCGAAAGAGGTGAATTACAAAACCACGGCTCGATTCCTGTCGCTGTTTGCGATCAGCAGCCTGGATGAGTTACCACGTCCAGAGCAGGTTTCGTACAAGTAGCGATACTTCAATCACAGTCCGCATCTCCGCGATCTGAGGTGAATCGCATTTCATCAGCCCTGGA
>JBIKZJ010000599.1:0-3185 GCA_044354755.1 Schlesneria sp.
AACGCTGTTCCAGATTGGGAATTTGGCTGAACATAACGGTAGCACGCTGGATTCGCTCGCCAAGCATCGGCTGTTAGAGAAGGTGATGAACAACGTGACAACTCGGACGAACTCGTACGGGGCATTTATCGCGGTCCAGTATTTTGAAGCAGCGGAAGAGACCTCGAATGGAACCACGGCCATTCGGATTGGTGGGCGGTTGGACGACACGCCGACTCAGCGGGCTTTTTTTGTGATTGATCGCACGGGTGCGGTCGAGCAGTGGAAGAATTTGACCGCTCCTTTGGGCCAGGGTGGTGCAGGGATGAGCTCAACACAACTTTGTCCGAACAGTTACAGCATCACTCCGAACACCTCGACCACGAACACTCCGAACGGGATGGACTGGAAGAGTCTGGTTTTGTACCGCCAGACGTTGAACTAGGTGATGCGGGTTCAGGCGGGATTACGGGTGAAAGAACGGAGGTTTCTCATGGGGGAAACGAGGAGCACGTATGAAACGATACCAGCAAGAGGAGGCATTCGACGCAAAATCAAACATCCCGAATGATGAATCGGTATAATCGATACTCACGATAAGTCGATATGGCATAACGACTTTAAAAAACATTGGCACATTGGCTTCTGATTTGCTATGTTGTCATTCCGGTTGCGCGTTGCAGTCGAATGGCGACTTCGACCAGAAGCGAACTCAAACTTACCAGCTCGGAACTTGTCGCCCCCCAAATTTTGGAGACTTTGTCATGACTCGCCTTCGCCTTTCCACTCAACGCCAGCCACGCCGCGGCTTCACCCTGATCGAACTACTCGTGGTGATCTCAATCATCGCCGTACTCGCGTCCCTCATTGCGCCTGCTGTGCAATCCGCGAGACGATCTGCTCGGAAGTTGGAATGTTTGAACAATATTCGCCAAGTCGGTATGGCAATGATAAGCAGTTCCTCAAGTAGCGGCGGTGGCCTTCCATATCTCACGACGGACATTCCAATTTCTCAGTCACCAACCATGAATGGTTTCATTTATGGCGCTGGATGGCCTATCCAGCTACTGCCTGCGCTCGACGCAACTGCAGTACTGAAAAATATCAAGTCCAACGCTGTAGTTGCTGGTGGTTCAGCCTCTCCTTACTCGTTTGCGGTCAATACATCGCAGGGTGGCGAGAATATTTGGTTGCCGGTTTTCACCTGCCCTGATGATTCTGATTCGTATAAACGCCCTGGCGGCTTAAGCTACGTTGTTAACGCAGGTTTCATTCCAGGATCAGTTTGGGGTCAAGTTGAAAATGTCGTAGTAGGCGGCCTGTTTCACCAACCATTTATCATCGACTGGAATGCTAACGGAACATATTCTACCGATGGCGCAACGACAGTGCCATCAAGCGCGGGGTTTGATGCTAATGATCAGGCTGTCGAAGTAGCAACGGGGGTTTTCTTTCGCGCCACGTCAGCGAATTCAAATTCTTTTCAGCCATCTCTTGATTATCTCTCCACCGGCGATGGAACAGGCACAACCATACTAATTACCGAGAACTTGAACGCCGGGCCTTGGAATGGCTCACTCGGTTCACAGGCAGGTTTTGGTGTTAATCATCTTGGCTTTGGCGCTAATGTTACACTGGGCAACGCGAATCAAGTTGCAGCAGGACTTTTTGTCCCAGGGACGTTGGCAACCAACCCAGGGTTTGCGGATCCGACAATCAATCCAGATAATCAATTCATCAATCGAAACTTGTCAGCAGCCGTCGGTTTTGCACCCCGACCAAGTTCCCAGCATGCGGGTGGCGTCAACGCCATTATGGGTGACGGTTCCGGTAGGTTTTTAAATGAGGCGGTTGACAAACATGTCTATGCCAAACTCTTGACCTCAAATGGCGTGAATTATGGCGAGCGAACGTTAAATGGTAGAGATTATTAATACGATACATGGAGTTTGACGTACCACAGTGCCCGCCAGACACCCGGTGTCTGGCGGTTTTTTAATTTCAAAATTATTGTGTTGGCTTTTTTACGAGTTCACACATTACAGCGACTGCTACCCACGGCCTAACAGATTCCGTTCTGGATTACCGTTACCGCAGTACGACCTCGCGATTGCCAATCTAACAACCATGCTTGCATTCTCGCCAGTTCCTGTGGCTCATACAGATGACCACACTCTTGGCCAAACAATTCACCCGCTTCCGCACGCGTGAACAAGCTCCCTGGCCAAAGTTCTGACCCCCAATAGTCTTGCCGTATGGCTGCCCAATCAGGCTGTGAAAAGACTGCCGTATTGTTAAACCAGAAGAACGAGCCGCTGAAAAACCAGCGATGTTTTGCCCCTCCTTCCCACGGAGTGGTTCTGATGAACGGCCCTGTGATCGGGAATTGAGCCAGTGAAGCTTGGACATACTCGGGATCGTCCAGGCAGACTTCGTACAGCATCCGAGACCACTCTTCGGTCGGATTTCCGTCGTCATAGCGGACTCCCTTGGCATGCCCATAAAAGGTGATTGTGTCGCCGGATTGGGGGAGTGTTGCCAAGAGTTTGCCGAACGTGGTGACCTCGCCCAATTGCGGATCATTGGCGACCGACACCCAGTTATCAATCCGCACCCCCTCAAACGCCTGCTGAACGGTTTCCAGGGAATCGGCATCATCCGACAGTGCCACACCGATCGAACGGACACCATCGAATTGGTCAATCCGCTGGAGTAATTGCCGAACATTCCACTCCCAAGTGCCGTTTCGACGACGGGGCCAGATGTGATAAATCAGGTTGCGAGCAGGTTTTGATTGAAGGGAGGGCAATGCGGTTATACCACCTGCAGCAGTCTGACCCGACTGATTGGAACGCTCGTCAGCCGATTGGATCGCAGACCGAAATTGTGCTTCCGCTTCCTCCACGGTATTGGCAGTAATATAGATGAACGGGGCGAAAGTCAGTCGCTGTACACACGACCATGTGAGCGCGGGGTGATACAAACAAACAGAGGCTTTTCCTTCTCGTACCGCTTCCGGATTGACCGCTTTGTACCAACGGTGTAACTCGTCCTGCAGATGCGGCGAACCGATTGCTTGGCAGACTCCGCGATCGAGTCGCTGTTCATTCTGCCAGTGGCCTCGATGCCAGCCCCGCCGTTCGAGTTCGATGGCGACCGTCAACGGTCCCTCCAAAAACACCGCCGGAATTGCTCGCGATTCCCAA
>JBIKZJ010000598.1:0-3185 GCA_044354755.1 Schlesneria sp.
TGGAAACGGATTGAACCGATTTTCCCCACTCCGAAACCGACCACTCCGAAACCGACCACTCCGAAACCGACCACTCCGAAACCGACCACCCGTACCGATCAAACGCAAGCCGCTCAATCAGCACCGCCACGAAATCTGGACCCCTCCGCGTCGCTTTCCCCACCCGCAAAGCTTTCAGCTCACGCCACACCGGTTTCTGACCGCGCTGCCGCTGCGGTGGCCGAATCCGCCGTGGTCGCGCAAACAGCGGTCGCCCCCCCGATCATGGCTCCTCGACCACCCTTTCAACCACTCGATCTGACCCTCGTCGATCGCGTGGCCGGACTGGCCGCGTTGGCGGAACGAGTCAAAAGTTGTACCCGCTGCCAGGAACTGGTGGCGACGCGAACGCAAACGGTGTTTGGCGTAGGGAATCCCCAGGCGAAAATCCTGTTCCTGGGCGAGGCTCCTGGGGCTGATGAGGACGCACAGGGTGAGCCGTTCGTTGGCAAGTCAGGGCAACTCCTCAATGACATCATCAAGGCCTGCCGAATTCAGCGAGAAGAGATCTATATCTGCAACGTGATTCGCTGTCGGCCACCTGGAAACCGGCAGCCAGCAACGGAAGAAGCGGGAAATTGCCGGGAATATCTCGACGGGCAGATTGCCCACGTCAACCCCGAATACATTGTCTGCTGGGGGACTAGTGCCGCACAAAATCTGCTCGGCACGACGGAAAACATTGGAAAGCTCAGGCGAAAGTTCTTCACCTACGGACGAGCCAAAGTCTTATGCACCTATCACCCTGCCTACCTGCTGCGAAACCCGGCCGCCAAAAAGGATGTCTGGGAAGATATCCAAATGCTATTCCTGGATATGGGGATCGATTTGAGGAAAAAGTAAGCCCCGCGTCGGTGTTCTGAAGAAATTTCATCAACGACGCTCACGCCACCCGAACCCCACCCCATTGCTCAGCTCGTTCGCATTTCAGCAAGCTTTTCCGAAAGATTGCGGCATGACACTTGCCTATTTCTGTTATTGAGGAATTAAACGCCCCCAAAACGGTGATTCCTGCCGATTCTCTGAGCGTTGAAGCCTGAACTTTAAGCCATTCATTTCAAGTTCAACGAAAGCTAGGGAAAACGTCGACAATTCAGGGTGACAAGGAATTAAGGATACGAAATGCTTGCAGTACCCGATTCGGCTCTGACACCATCCCAGATTGATGCCACTTTTCGTGATTACGAAACCGTGGGATTTTACGACGAGATGTTTCTCGAAGGGGGGCAACCCCGTCCCCGAGCGGAACTGCTTGCTTCCCGGCTCAAAGGCTTAAGTGAGGGTGAACTCACCCAACGCCAGCGTGTGGCGGACCAAGCGCTGCTGAACATGGGAATCACGTTCAATGTCTATGGTCACGAAGCCGGGACCGAAAAAATCTGGCCGTTTGACTTGGTCCCTCGCATCATCGAGAGCAGCGAATGGCGATTCATTGATGCCGGTCTCAAGCAACGAATTCGGGCATTAAATCTTTTCATTGATGATGTTTATCACGACCAAAACATCGTACGCGATGGGATTTTTCCCGAGTATATGGTCCATTCCAGCAAGAACTTCCTCAAACAATGTATCGGCCTGAATCCCCCGGGGGGAATCTGGTGCCACATTACCGGTACCGACCTCGTCCGTGACGCCGACGGCACGGTTTACGTCCTGGAAGACAACCTGCGATGTCCTTCTGGTGTTTCTTACGTACTCGAAAACCGCGAGGTCATGAAACGGACCTTTCCACAACTGTTCAACGGCCTCTCGGTCATGCCGGTCGAGGATTATCCCGAACAACTGCTGAAGATGCTGCAGCATATCGCCCCCCCCACAACTGACGAACCAACCGTCGTCGTATTAACGCCCGGAATTTATAACTCGGCCTACTTCGAGCACTGTTTTCTCGCTCAACAGATGGGGGTCGAACTGGTGCAGGGGCCGGACCTCGTCGTCACCAACGGCTTCGTCCACATGCGAACCACACGGGGTCTTGAACGAGTCGATGTCATCTACCGTCGTATTGACGACGAGTTTCTCGACCCACTGACATTTCGGTCGGATTCGTGCCTGGGGGTTCCGGGCCTGATGGAGGTTTATCGCGCCGGTCGAGTCGCGTTGGCGAATGCACCGGGGACGGGTATCGCGGATGACAAGGCGGTTTATGCCTACGTTCCCCAGATGATCAAGTATTATCTCGGTGAGGAAATGCTGCTACCGAATGTGCCGACTTATCTGTGTGCGGACGACGACCAGCGGAAGTATGTGCTGGAACATATGGCCGAACTGGTGATCAAGCCCGCCAACGAATCGGGGGGGTATGGAATTCTGGTCGGCCCCCGCGCCACACGTGATCAGCTGGAAAAATACCGCGACTTGATCATTTCTAACCCCCGCAATTATGTCGCGCAACCAACCCTGTCATTATCCCGTGTCCCGACGATCGTCGGTGATCACCTCGAAGGCCGTCACGTCGATTTACGTCCCTACATTCTGTATGGCGAAGAGATCTACATCCTGCCGGGGGGATTGACCCGCGTGGCACTGGTTAAGGGGTCGCTGGTCGTGAATTCGTCTCAAGGAGGGGGCAGCAAAGATACCTGGGTACTCAAAAACGGCACACCGCGAATTTAAATCCGGTGCCGAACTCGAGACCAAAATGGAACACCGTTTTCCATCAGGTCTCTGCACCCGGCAGAGACGATTGCTTGCGACCGCGATTCAACCGTCCCCCCAAGCAAGGTCGCGAAAAATCCCTGAATTGATCGCCGCGAAAGAACGAACATGCTAAGCCGCGTTGCTGACTCGATTTACTGGATGAGCCGTTATGTGGAACGAGCCGAAAATGTGGCTCGATTCATCGATGTCAACTTGAATTTGGCACTCGATGTCGGTCCTGAAATGGAACGACACTGGGATCCACTGATTTATACGACCGGGGATCATGCTGAATTTCAGACGCGATACCCCGAAGGATCACAACAAAATGTGATCCAGTTTTTGACGTTTGATGCCCAGAACCCGAACTCGATCTTTTGCTGCCTGCGTACCGCCCGTGAGAATGCCCGGACCGTCCGTGATATGATCAGCTCACCAATGTGGGAAGAACTCAACAAATTCTATCTGCTGGTCAAAACGGCTTCCCAAACGCAAGTCCTTGCTTC
>JBIKZJ010000013.1:0-33392 GCA_044354755.1 Schlesneria sp.
TGCTCCCGTCTTGGCGGGCGGAGTGTCCGAAGGTTTTGGTTTTGGACTTGGTTTCAGGCTGACGGCCGGGCGTTCGATCAGTTGCCACGAGAGCATTGCCAGCACCACGGTGACTCCCGTCACCAGTGCCAGAAGCCAGGGGTTTTCTTTCCAGTTGAGTTGGACCAGTACATTGATCGCCAGTCCATGATAAAGATAAACTCCGTACGAAATGTCGTGTCCCTTCAGCAGGCGTTCGCTGAATGACCGCCACGAGAATGCGACGGAGAGAATGCTGCCGGCCAGCAGCAAGCGTCCGGCCAGCACGGCGACGGCTGAGGATGAAAGCGTGGCTTGTCCCCAAGGATTGAACAGCAGCATGAAGGCCGCATAAACCGGCAACCAGATCCAAGCTCGGTTTTCAAGGAGCGGCAGGACTCGTTCAAAGTTTCGTTGCAGCAGTACCCCGACGAGAAACATGTGCAAGTGGGGGAGAGGCGAAACCAACTGCAGCTTGGTCCAGGTACTTTCGGGGTCGGCAACAGTGGACAACTGAACCCAATAAGTAAACGAGGCCAATGCCAGTAGGGCCAGTCCCCCGTCGGCCCAGCGGCGTCCGACTCGGTTGACGAATCCGGCATACAGGATTGGTAGCAAGAGATAAAAGCCCAGTTCGACGGGGATGGTCCAGAGGCTTCCGTTCAGGACCCCCAGGCCAAAGCTCCGCATGAACGCGGGGTTATAGAATTGAATGCAGCTGGATTGGGCAAGGACCCACAGAAAAAAGGATCGACTGGTGGCGACAGTAGGGGTAATGGCACCGAAAACCGCAGCCAACAGAATCCCTGCAGCCAGTTGAACCCAGAGCGCGGGATAGATTCTTAAGGCCCTTTTTCTGGCATAGTCTTTCCAGTCGTCGCTCCGTTCCCAGGAACGTGAAATCAGAAATCCGCTAATCACGAAAAAAATCGGCACGCCGGGAAACCACTGAACCGGATGGGACAGGGTGGAATTGCCGATCCCGGTTGTGATGTCGAGATGCCAGCAGGTATGACAGTATACCACCTGCAATGCTGCAAGGAGGCGGATGAGATCAAAGTTATTGGGACGCATGATGCCCTCGTCGATCGAAAGTGATCTGATCCCTCGTCCGGTTCCCCGAGATTCGCAACGACGAATCTCGGGAATTCTTCAGAGAATTCCGGTATAGAAACACGAATGGCGTCGACTCGACGGTTCACGCAGCGCGGCGAATTTCTTGTTTCGTCGCTGCGTGCATGACTTTCTGGATCGCCGCTGCGGTCGCTTCGATTTCGGCTGCGGTGAGGGTGGGATGAACCATGAACATCAGGCTGGTTTCGCCCAGTTCTCTTGCATTTTTCAAGGACACTTTTGGGCGGAGGCCTGGTGAGCGAAACGCCTGCTCGCGGTAGATTTCGCTGCAGGATCCGGGTCCACAGGGAATTCCTTCGGCCTGCAGACTTTTGACAATCCGGTCACGATTCCAGCCGCTGGTCAGGTAAACCGGACGCAAGAACGCATAATATTTATAGTAGGCATGCGCACTCTGTGCGGGGGCTTGCGGAATTCGGAGTGCGGGGATTCCGGCGAGTGCTTCGGTCAGCTTCCCGGCGTTTTTCCGGCGAGCGGCGACCCATTCTGGCAGACGGCGAAGCATGACCCGGCCCATGGCCGATTGCATTTCGGTCAGCCGCCAGTTGGTTCCAAAACTCGCGTGAAGCCAGCGGAAGAGATGTGGTTCGTGGGGCTTTTGAATGGCCTGTAGGCTTTTGCCATGATCTTTAAAGCTCCAGCATTTGTCCCACAGTTCGGTGTCGTCGGTGGTCATCAGCCCCCCTTCTCCACCGGTGGTCATGATTTTATCCTGACAGAACGAAAAGGCACCGACATCGCCGATCGACCCGACGTGGCGTCCCTTGTAGGTGGCATGATGCGCCTGAGCACAGTCTTCAATCACCTTGATTCCGTGTGAACGAGCCAATTCCATTATGGGATCCATATCACAGGGCCAACCCGCCAGATGAACCGCGATGATCGCTTTGGTTCGTGAGGTGATTGCCGCGCGAATCGTGTCAACGTTGAGTGTCTGGCTGTCGCGATCGACATCGGCCACAACCGGCTTGGCACCACGCATTACGGCGCAACTGGCCGAGGCGATGAAGGTGCGGCTGGGGACAATGACTTCGTCCCCTGGTCCAATTCCGAGACCATACAGTGCCAGTTCCAGTGCGACGGTGCCGTTGGTCAATGCGATGGCATGTTTGCTGCCGATGGCTGCGGCGTATTCTCGTTCGAATTGTTTCCCTTCGTCGCCGGTCCAGTAGTTGACCTTGTTCGAGCGAAGAACCCGGCTGGAAGCCTCGATCATTTCGTCGTCGAAGCAGGGCCATGGTGATAAGGGGCCGCGATGAACAGGTTGTCCGCCGTCGAGTGCCAGCAGGTGTTGTGTCTGATTCAGATTGTAACGATTTAGCATGGTGAATCCTTTCAGAGAATGAAACGTAGGATCTTGGTGGTCGTTTCTAGGCCGATTTTTTCAGTTCCGTCGACTCAACGTTCGAGATCAGTCGTGGGGAGGGGCCAACCAGTGTGCAGCCACTGGCCAGATTGCGAATGACAACGGTCCCGGCGCCGACCGTGACATCGTCGGCGATCTGAATGTTTGGCAGCACGCTGCTACCCGTCCCGAGTAAGGTGCGGTTTCCGATCAACACGGTTCCGGAGAGGTGTGAACCTGGCCCGATCCCGACGAAATCTCCGATTTCGCAATCATGGTCGATAGAGGCCGATGTATTGACGATTCCATGTTGGCCGACGATGACATCGGGTTGCACGACCGCCCCGGCAAACACGACGGTCCCCTCGCCCAGTTGTGCGGAGGGATGGACGAATGCCTTGGGGTGAATGGCGGTGATCCATTCGATGGCGAGCAATTGCACGAGTCGTTGGCGAATCTGGGCATTTCCGATCCCGACAATCCCGCGAAATCGATCTGGTTTCGTGGTCAATTCGGCGATGGGGCCACAGACAGGGACACCCAGAATTTTTGTGCCCCAGCGATGGGAATTGTCGTCATAAACGGCGTCCACGGCGATCCCTGCTGCTTGCAGGGTGCTGACGACCACTTTGCCATGCCCCCCTGCTCCGATGACGATTGTTTGCTTCGTCCCTTCGAAGTCGGGCATCGTGACATGTCCCTCGGCGCTGATCCCTTTGCGGTGAAAGACGGCAGACACGGTCATGATCAGGATCTTCAGATCGAGCCAGATGCTCATGTGTTCCACGTACCAGACATCGAGTTCAAACCGTTCTTCCCAGCCAATACCGTTGCGACCGTTGACTTGTGCCCAGCCGGTAATTCCGGGGGTGACATCGTGCCGGCGCGACTGTCGAGGCGAATACATCGGGAGATATCGGACCTTGAGCGGCCGTGGCCCGACAAGACTCATTTGACCCGTGATGACATTCCAAAGCTCGGGAAGCTCGTCAAGGCTGCTGGACCGGAGGAACTTGCCAAAACGGGTGAGCCGGACATCGTCTGACAAAGGGTTTCCGGCGGCGTCACGGGCATCCGTCATCGTACGAAATTTACAGATCTTGAAGAGTCGTCCGTCGCGACCCGGCCGTTCCTGTCGAAACAGGATGGGCGAGCCGAGATAGATGCGTACCAGGATTGATGTCAACGCCAGGACGGGGGCGAAGAGGATCAAGGCGGGGATGGCGACTGCGAGATCGAACAGTCGCTTGCCGAAACTGCGATAAAAGCCCTTCGACATATCAAGCGACCTTTTTCTTGCCGATCTGTTGGACGAGTTCACCGAATTGCATCGCTTGCTGATTTCGGTCGAAGAATTTGATAACATAGGCACGTGCAGAACGACCCATTTCTTCGCTTTCGGGACGATTCGAGTACAGCGTCCGGACGGCATCCGCCATCGCGCGGGGATTACCCGGCGGGACCGGGATTCCCCCCTGGGCTGCTTCAATCACCTGACGAATCACGCCGTCGATCGCCAGCACGACCGGTCGGGATGCGGCCATGTAATCGAAGACTTTATTGGGGTAGGTGGTGCGAAACATGGGGATGTCTCGCAGGACTGCGAGACAAACATCGGATTCCGCCAGGATTTCGGGCATTTGTGATTTCGGTCGCGACCCGGTGAAGGTGACGTTTTTCACCTTCATCGATTTGGCGAGCTCTTCGAGTTTCTGGCGGTCTTTTCCGTCACCGACCATCAAAAAATGCACATCGGGAACATCGGTTAGCAGGGTTGCCGCCTCGAGCACGACTTCGAGATTGTTGGCCATTCCCATCGCCCCAGCATACGTGACCAGATACTTCTGGTGCAGTTGGAATTCGTCTCGCAATCCCCCCGCCGTTTTCTGAACATGGAACATGTCGGGATCGACACCGTTGGCGATGAAGCTGATTTTTTCGGGGGGAATGCCGAGGCCGATCAAGTAGTCACGATAGGCGGGAGAATTGACCAGCATGTGATTCGCTCGTGCATACAGGAAACGCTCAAGACGGCGGGCCATCCAGATCAGGACGGGATTCTTGAGGACCCCCATGTCGACGGCAAATTCGGGCCAGAGATCTCGGATTTCCAACAGGAACGGACGCCATTTGATGACCGAGATGACCCATGCCGAGACCGCCTGAAAAATGGGGGGCGAGGTCCCAATCACCAGGTCGACGTTTTTCACTTTCAATGCGGTCCAGACAGAACTGACCATGAATGACAGAAAGGAAATAATTCGCCAAACGAAACTGCGATGCAGTGCCGAGTAGGTCCAGGCACGCTGAACTTTCACTCCATCAAAGTCTTGTACCAGGTCATTCGCGGCGCATTTCTTGCCGCTGAGGTAGCTCAGGTCACTGGCCACGATCGAGAACTGGTGTCCCCCGTCAACAAAGCGGCGGGCAAGTTCGTAGTGTCGCGTTCCCCCCGCATCATCGGGTGAGACAAACGCTTGGTGAATTAGCAAGACGTGCATGAGCGCAGCTCCGTTCGTGGGCGTCGAGAAGTTTGAGCAATGGCAGGAATCGGTTCGGCCAGCGAACCATGAGCATAGACCGCTGAGATCAGTGCGGTGCCGAAGGTGGCTTTCAGGTCGAGTGTGATCAAGGCATCCCAGCCAGGACCGGGAACATGAAGGTGATCGTATTGGATGAGGGGACGTTGTGCGTCTGGTCCCAGGACCGTGGCAAAGACCACGGTGGAGTCGGAACATTCCAGCTGAATTGAGAGGGCGGGTTCGCGCGAATGGTAATAGCGTGAACGCCAGCCGACCGCCGAATCGACTGCCGCACGAGTGACCTGTAACCGAGACGCGACCGCTGAGCAGGCCATGGCGATTCGATATTGGCCCACAGCGGTTTGTAATTCGAGCGAGGTTTTTTCGAGATTGGTTTGATAAGGGGCATCCAGCAGGAGCCAGTGTAATCGGTAGTCGTGCAATCGCTGGCCCTGGAGAGCATCAATCACCAGCCAGTGGTCGGCACCGAGACGGAGGATACCGCGTCGATGTGTGACGGGGTCTGGCAGGCGCCGATAGCCATCGTGTTCACCGTTCCAGCTGGCGGTGTTTCCTGGACAGGGGACAGTCCGTTCAAATGATTTTCCGTTCAGCCAAGGGAGCCAGAGAAAGCGGCTGACCCGTTCCATCTGATCCTGTCCATCGACGGTGACGGTGTTGTGATAAGCGGTGTGGGCGAACGGATTGTTCCACGGTGGCGGTGCGTGATAACTGTATGTGCCGGGGTCGATGGCGATGTTTTCCCCCCGCCACCACAGATCGACGTGCAGCATGTCTGCCTGAGCCGGGCGATGCCGGAAACTTGCCGCTCGTGTGACGACAAATCCGTGTTCAGATCGCAAGGTGGCATAACCGCCGATGGACGCACTGAAATCGGATCGGACCAGTAATCGATCGGCTTTTGGTCGGATGGAACTGGGGACACGTTTTAAATCGGTGGTGGAATCCGATTGCGGGGTGGTTGAAGCATCGAGTGGGGAATGATAAGTTCCGAACATCCACCAGAGGTCTTCATCCCATGGACCAGCGTCGAATCGGCGATGACCTTGGGTGAGCTGGTGAATGGCCTGCACGACGGGTCGATAGTCGCGGTAGCCACAGTTGTTCAACGGGAGGATCAAGGCCCCGTCATCCTGGCCATAACAGGGAACTTCCCCGGTTGATTCGTCTTGAAGCTGGTCGAGGAAGTCGCCGGCTTTGCCGATCCGGTCGCGCAAGATTGCGGATAACGGCTGGTCCAGTACGTCGGCCAGTCGGATTGACCACAGAAAATCGTGCAGCATCACGCGATGATAATTCAAGGAATGTTGCGAGAAAGCCCCGTCTTGATAAACCAGTTCCTGAGCCTGTTGTTCGAGCAGTCTTCGTCCCAGATTGGCCCACCGGGGTGCATCACGGAATTCAGGGAATAGACCACCGATGGTCCAAAGCCCCATGGCTTCGCTCAGCCCATGATTGTTCTTTTGGCTGAGGGCATAGCCGATATTGGCTTCGATTCGCGTGCCAGAGACGGCGATCATTTGCGATAGCATCGTGATCCGAGCGGGGGTTGATGCCGTGCTGGTTGAAAATCCATACAAACCGAAACACCAGGCGATGACTCGGAAGCTGATCTCTTGTCCACACTTCCAATTGGCACCGGCAGAGGGCTGATTGGCCTCACGCCAACTCTCGACCAACTGCCAGAAGAGCTCGGCATACCGTTCGTTGCCCGTGCGGAAGTACGCGCGAACCAGAGAAAAGACGAATCCAAACCGATTGGTTTCCCAGATCAGTTTGATGTCCCCTGCCCCAAAGTCGCCGATCTGGCTGAAGTGACGATCGGTGGGCGAGGAGTCTCCGGTAAAGGGGTCGGCATGCCATTGGGGAGGAAAGCCGACTTCGACTCGCTCGTGAGAGAAAAATCGCATGAATCCCCGGCGAAGGTCGTCAGCAATGATCTGTGGGGAATCGCCTGTTGAGGCTGAAGGGTGATCCCAGTTGTCGAAACGATGGCGCAAGTCGGCAAGTTCCTCGGGCTTTTTGAGGAACTGCGGATCGAAAAAAAAGGGAGTTCCGGTCGAATTTCGTAATGCAGCATAACGCTCGGGATCTGAATCGATTCCTGCGGCCAGGAATCGATTCAGCGGCTGTTCGTCCCAGTTGGTGACCGGAAGTTGGCGTCGTAGCAAACCACTCTTCAGGCGTACCGCATGACAGGCCCGATACATCAGCCATTTGGGGCCAAGATATCGCAGCAGTTGCCAGCAACGATGAAAAGAGTTCGCGTTCACCAGATTCTCGATTGTTCGGACGTAAATCGGTTAGGCACAGTGGCGCAAGGGGATAGTACATTCCTTCATGATCACGTCCGCAATTCGTTCCGAGGCACAGCCGTCCCAGAGTGGGGGAATCCGTCCACCTTTCCCTTCACCAGCCAAAATTTTGGCCACTTCACTGAACAGTAAATCCATGTTGGTACCGACCAGTGTGTTGGTCCCATGGGTGACGGTGATGGGTCGTTCGGTGTTTTCTCGTACGGTGAGGCAGGGGACACCGAGTGCGGTGGTCTCTTCCTGCAGTCCCCCCGAATCGGTGATGACAACTGTCGCGCGCTGTTGCAGTGCGAGGCATTCGAGGTACCCAATCGGGGCGATGGCGAAAATCCGTTTCGAGTGATCCAAGTGATAACCCAGGCTCTCGATACGGCTTTTGGTACGGGGATGGACGGGAAAAACGATTTGCAGTCGTTCGCTGATGTTTTCGAGCGTCGCCAGAATCCGGCGGAGGGTTTCAGGCTCATCCACATTCGAGGGACGATGCAAGGTGACCAAGGCAAACTCATCGGTCAGGTGTGCGATTTCCGGCATGCGGGCCTGTGGCAACAAGGTTCGCAACGTGTCGATCATGACGTTGCCCACAAAGTGGATTTTTTTCAGTGCGACCCCCTCACGCAGCAGATTCCCTTCGGCTTCTGCTGAGGGAATCAACAGCAGATCGGCCAGTTGGTCTGTGACCAAACGATTGATTTCCTCGGGCATGGTTCGATCAAAGGATCGCAGGCCGGCTTCGACATGTGCCAGTTTTATGCCGAGTTTGGCACAGACGAGTGTTGCCGCGACCGTGGAATTCACATCGCCATAAACCAGAACGAGATCTGGCTTTCGTTCCAGCACGGTTTTTTCAAACCGGATCATCACTTCGGCGGTCTGGACGGCATGTGAGCCGGACCCGACTTCGAGCGAGACATCCGGTCGCGGAATCTGAAGTTGTTCGAAAAAGATATCCGAGAGATTCGCGTCGTAATGTTGACCGGTATGGACCAGCGACTGACGAACCCCCGTTCGCTGACGAAATGCCGCGTGAACGGGAGCAACTTTCATAAAATTCGGACGAGCTCCGACAACATGTAAAACGTGCATCTTGCTGAGTTCCTTTTTGCTGTGAGTTGTTTGAGGCGACGTGTCGCCAGATCACTGAATGATTCACGCGGATCGAGCGAGTGGCTCGTCGGTGGAGTGGGATGTCAATTGCCATGGTGGTGGCAAGCAACGAATGACGGTTTGGGTTTCGGCGGCTTTGATGACATTGAAACTGACCTGTGTCACTTCTGCCAGTTCTTCGATGGTAATGGGGGGTGGACCACCCTGTTCGATGGCGAGTAGAAAAGCGCGAATTTCTGCGACGTGGCCTTTGTCTTGTTGCCAGAGATTCATTCGGCGAAATTTCTTCCAGCCGACAGCGGTCATGCGACGGAAATTATCGAGCTGAATTACGCGGCCCGCACAAAAGACTTCGAGGCGCTCTTTGGCGATCGATCGATGGCCGTTCGCGAGGTAATGGATGGTTCCGAAAGATCCGTCGGCGAAAGCGAGGGTCATCGTGATTTTATCGTCCCGAATTTCTACCGCAGAATCCTGTCCAAACATGGTGGCCTGTACTGAAACAATCGGACTGTCGCAGAGGAATCGCAGTAAATCGATGAAATGGCAACCTTCACCGATCAGTCGGCCCCCTCCTGCGATCGAGTCATGAACCCAATGTTCTTGGGGAATCGCACCCGCATTGACCGTCATAATAAACGACTTGGGTTCCTGTAACTCGCTGAGCAGCGATTTCATTCGGAGAATTTGTGGGGCGAACCGACGATTAAAGCCGACGGTGAGAACGGGGGCGGATTGTCCCTGCCTCGAGCAAACTTCACGATAGGTGGAAAGGACCTTCGCCAGATCGACGGCGCTCAGTGCGAGGGGCTTTTCCACGAAGACGTGTTTGCCGGCCGCGAGTCCCTGGCAGGCGAGGCGGGCGTGACTGTCGTGTCGTGTCGCAATGACAACCGCGTTGATGCGGTCGTCGTTCATCACCTGATCGAGATCACTGGTGGCCTCATCAAAACCGAATTTTCGAGCAGCATACGCAGCGGTCAACCCGTTGCGTGAGGCAACGCAAGCGAGTCTTGCCTGATTCTTTTTAAACGCAGGAATCAATACTTGTGAGGCATAATTTCCGGCTCCAATGATTGCCACTTGGGGTTTCACGGCGCTGTGAGCCGGAATCGTGAAGGGCTGACCGGATTTGCTGTGGAGCGCCCGTGTGGCAGTCGCGGGACTGAGGGGGGCTAATGACGTATGTAACCGGATGGTTTGCTGGCGAAGATCGTTTTGTGCCGTGGTGCTTGGGTATTCCAGTAGGATCCCCAGTGAGGGTTGTTTGCTGGAAATCAAATCATACGCTTCGACGGCCTGGTCGACGGCGAATCGATGTGAGACGAGAGCTGCGGGATCAATTTGGCCGCTGGCCATCATGTCGAGCATCGCTTCAAAATTGCGTTGTTCTGTCCAGCGAACGAATCCAATCGGGTAGTCGTGGCCGCGCTGTTCGTAATCGGAGTCATAGCGGCCCGGCCCATACGAGCACGAGACCTGGAACGAGAGTTCTTTCTCGTAGAAGTCGGCGCGCATCAGCTTCAGACCGACGACACCGACCAGCACGATTCGACCGCGACGGCGGCACATTTGTGCGGCCTGATGCATCGGCTCGTCGCTCTCGGTTGCAGCAGTGATGATCACACCATCGACCCCACGACCGCGCGAGAACTGGATGGCGGCGTCGAGTGGGTTGCCGCAGCTGAGGTTGAACGTCTCTGCTCCGAGTTTTTTGGCCAGTTCGAGCCGTGCGGGGGAAAAATCGAGCCCGAGAACTCGGCAACCATGAGCTTTTAGCAGTTGTACGGTGATCAGTCCGATGAGTCCAAGACCCGAAACGACAAAGGCCTCGCCGAGAGTCGGTTGGGCCAGTCGAATCCCCTGTAATCCGATTGAGCCCAAGACAGTAAATGCGGCGGCTTCGTCAGTGACTCCATTGGGAATTTTGGCGCAGAGATTTTTTGGAACGGAAACGACTTCGGCGTGTGGTCCATTACTGGCAACCCGGTCGCCCGGCTGAAATTGATCAACACCCTGGCCCACTTCCAGCACGACACCAACGTTGCAGTAACCAAGGGGAATTGGCTGATCGAGCTTGCTACGGACTGCCGTGAGCGTCGGAACGAGCCCATCGGTTTTCACTTTATCGAGGACCTGCCAGACTTTATCCGGTTGTTGACGAGCCTTTTCGAGCAGACTCGCCTTGCCAAATTCGACCAGCATTCGCTCGGTACCAGCGGAAACAAGACTGATTCGTGACTGAATCAAAACTTGGCCGGTTCCGATTGCGGGGCACGGAACGTCTACGAGTTCAGTCTGGCCTGTGGCCAGCGATTGTAAAATCTGTCGCATCCTTGCGATTCATCCATCAAATACCCAGGTCCACCGGGAAGAACGACTGGAAAGATACGCAGACAATCAAACTGCGACAAGTGCAGATTTCGAAGTGAATGGATTGGGGACTTCACGGATCCAGCAAGCCTCGTGGAAAGGTCTGTTTTGAGGACGGGATTTGCTCGGCAGGAATACGGCGGTGTTCGTGGTCGAGTTGGGGCAGACCTGCTAACGAGTCCGTTTTTGGTTCGCCGTGAACACGAAGCACGCGTGTGATTGGCTCAGTCCCTCTTTACGCGTTTTCGTCCAGGACCTAGAGTCTGTGATCGGAAGTCGAGAGATTCCATCGTCGTCGATCGAAAGAGCCGATGATGGTTTTTTTGGTTAAATCAACGAGACGCTTTGGTCGAGTCATTTGGCAGCCCTTTTTTCGTTGTGGGAAAAATGAGCCCGTTCCCAGTTTCTCGTTTCGTCGGTTTGAACAGTATTCGAATGGATTTGTGATTGGTTTCGGCATTCCCCTTTTTGCAGTATTTATTACGGACTTCATGCAATGCCTCTGCGAGTTTACAACACGCTTTCACGTCAGAAAGAAGATTTCCAGACGGTTACACCCGGCAAGGTCAGCATGTATTTGTGCGGCCCTACCGTCTACAAGCCCGCACATATTGGGCACATGGTTGGTCCTGTGATTTTCGATACCATCAAACGATACCTGACTTATTCCGGTTATCAGGTGACCTGGGTGGTGAATATCACGGATGTGGACGACAAACTGATCAACCGAGCCAACGAGAAAGGGGTCACTGTTGATGCTCTGGCGAAAGAGATGACGCAAGATTACTTCGACAACTTGAAAACGATGGCGGTGGATGGGATCGACCACTTCCCGTATGCAACACAGCATATCCAGGAAATGCAGGATATTATTGCCATCCTGATTGAAAAAGGGTTTGCCTATCCGCTGGAAGGGGATGTTTATTTTAATTGTGCACAGGACGCAGATTATGGGAAGCTGAGCGGACGCAGTCTGGAGCAATTGCTGGTTGGGACTCGTGCGGAAACCCACGGTGGCAAGCGGCACCCTGCCGACTTTGCGCTGTGGAAAGGTTCTAAGCCGGGTGAACCTGCGTGGCCGAGTCCCTGGGGGCCGGGGCGTCCTGGATGGCACATTGAGTGTTCGGCGATGGCGAAAAAAATCCTGGGTGATTCGATCGATATTCATGGTGGTGGTCTCGATCTCATGTTCCCGCATCACGAAAATGAATTGGCCCAATCGGAAAGCTGTACAGGAAAGCCATTCGCCCGGTACTGGATGCATAACGGATTGATGCAGGCCAGCGGTGCTTCGGGCAAAGTGGGGGGAGGCCACGATAAGCAGGGGGATAAACCAGCGGACCTGACCGCCGCGAAAGAGGCTCAGGAAGTGAATAAACTGGCGGGATCAAAAGGGGCCGCCTCGGTCAAAGAGCTGTTTGCCAAGCACGATGCAGAAACAATTCGTTTCTTCCTGCTAGCGACGCACTATCGGAGCCCGATTGATTTCAGTGATGATCGGATTGCGGAAACGGGCAAGTCACTAGAGGGTTTCCATCGATTGTTTGAAACGTTCGAGCGGATTTCAGGAGACTCGTTCTATTCGATTTCTGCGGGGACGAGCCGCGATCAGAGCCCCTCATTTTCTGGTGAAGCCTCTCCGCTTTACTCGGAACTTCATGAGTTGCGGCGGCGTTATCTCGAGTCGATGGATGATGACTTTAATACCGGTGGCGCGGTCGGTGTGCTGTTCGATTTGCGCAAGACTTTGAATGCCTATATTTCGGATCAGAAACTCGATACGGCCAATCCGGACACGAGCCATCTCCCCCCTTTGAAGGCCGGTATGGGGCTGTTAAAAGAATTATCGTCGATTTTGGGAGTCTTTCGGGTTGCGAAACCAAAGGTCACGACGGCGGATGACGCCACCTTGGACGGATTGATGCAGTTGGTGATTCAGATTCGTGCTGACGCGCGGAAGAATAAAAACTTTGCCGTCGCCGATCTCATCCGAAATAAGCTTAACGAGCTGAAGATCACACTCGAAGATCGGACCGATCAGACACTGTGGAGAAGGGGTTGAGGAGATGGGGTTGAGGAGAAGGGGTTGAGTGGCGAAGGAATTGAGAGAATCAACGGGTTGTTTGTCGAACGGAACAATCTTCACGACTTCTTCATCGTCTGTTCATCAAGATTTGGAGAATACTGCAGTCGAGCGTCAACAGAGAATGGCCAGAGGGCCGAGATCATTGTCGATTTCCGTCAATTCCGTGTTTTTCGTTTGATCCTTCGGAAAGATGATCATTGCAATCGTGTTCTTTTCCAGAAGTGTTTGCATACTGTCGTCAGTCGTGTATTCTAGCGAAAATCGGAAAGTTCCTGGTTCGGATTGGTAGACACGCCACAAACTTCTCGCGATCATGAATCAGGCTGAGTTGATGCGATTTCCGCCGATGTTCATGATTCGCGTTTGGGCACTTGGGAATGGACTGCGATGGATAGTTGGTACTACAAGTTATCTGGTGACGAGTACGGACCCGTCAGCCTTGAGGAACTGGTCGGGCTGGCCAAGAATCGAGCTTTGTCGAGCGACGACGAGGTTCGATTTGGCGAAAAAGGGCCTTGGCGCAGGGCGGGTTCGATGGGGCAACTCATGGCCCACATGGCGTCAGGTTCGCATGTTCCCTCGAACGCCGCGTTGTCAACCGTTGCCGCAACACCCAAGCCAACCGCTGCGACATCCTCGCGTTCCGCTGAACCCACAGGGTGGTACTACCAATCTTTTGGGGCCGAATTTGGCCCGTTGACGCTGGATGAATTGATCGAGTTGGCCAAGAGTCACTCGCTGTCGGTAGATGATGAAGTTCGTTTCGGTGAAAGTGGTGCCTGGCGTCGGGCGGGATCGATCGGACAATTGATGTCGCATCTACCGTTTCAGGCGGGAAAGAAAGCGTTCACTGTCGAAGTCGAGAAATCGGTATCGGGCAATAGAGGGTCAGACGCACAAATTGAGGTTTCGGATGAGCTCGATTCCTTTTTCAATTCACAGCCGGTAATGCCGGTTGTCAAAAGTGTCTCGCCGCCCCCGAAACCTCGTAGAAGTTCTTCCGTTCCCGTTGCTGCTCCCGAACCATTACCGGAACTCAAACCGGAACCGGAACCTGAGCCCGAGCCCGAGCCCGAGCCTGCGGCCGATGTGTGGTGGTGTATTATTCAGGGCAAAGAATACGGGCCGGTGGAACTCGCAAAGTTGATTTCCTGGGCGGCGAACGGAAGGTTGCTCCGTAAAGATTACGTCCGTCATGGGATGGAAGCGTACATTGTTGCCGGGGAATTACCGGGATTATTTCCCGAATTGCCCTCGGAAGTGGCTGCTGCAGAAACGAAGGCTGATCTCCAAACGAAGTCCCCCACCCGGATAATGCCTCGGGTCGAAACCCCGGTCGCGTCTCAATCAGAAGTTTCTCGCTCGGAACCGGTTTCGGCACCCGCCGACGCACCCCGACCGGTTACCAACTGGCAGGCAAATTCAGCGGGAGCCGGGGGTGGGGCTGCGATGAGTCGGCCGGCGGCCCCGGTGCGGCGACCATCCTCCAAGGGTGGCTCGGGCGGTCTTGATAAACTCATGATGCCCGCGCTGGGCGTTGTGGGTGTCGGTCTGCTCGGGGCTTTGATTTACTTTGTACTCCCTTTGGTGATGGGGGGTGGCGATCTGAAGCGTTTTGTTGCGCTCCGTTCCGCCTACAATCAGATCAAATTCACTCGTAACGGCGAGAACGTCAAAAAAGAGGATTTCAAGAAGGTGACGGCGAAACTGGTGGAAGTCGCCAAGCCGATCGAAGCCGAACTCAAAGGAAAAGCGGGTGCTCCCACGGTCAAATTGAGAACGCTCGCGAAGAAGCTTCAGGAAATTTCCAAAGAAGATCTGACAAAACCGGTCGAAGCCGAAAAGTCGATCGATAAGCTGATTGTGGAATTGAAAAAGCTGCTGAAGGCGGGCGATTGAAACCGGGGGATTGCGACCAGTCCGTTAAGATCGTGAATTCCTGGATTTGTGTTTGATGATGCGGAAGCAAAGGTGAGATTCCCCAGTGTGGGGAGACATTTCGGTTGCGCGATCATTGATGCTCTGTTTGCAGAAATTGAGCCGGGTTTTCAGATACTTCAGTGGCCGGTCTGTCTGCAATGAGCTTAAGGCGTTGGTCCGGTTTCCAGTTGATGAATTAAGCCTCGTGCGATTAAGCGAACGAACCCCGCTTCGAATTCAATGCGTACTTTCAGGCCATTGGGAATCGGGTCAACGGTGAGGCTGAAGCTGTCTTCTCCTTGGGCAAACTCGGCGCGAGCGGTTTCGGTATCCGTGACGAGCAAATCGGTTGCGACCAGTTCCGGGAGTTTTCTGGCCTGGAAGCGAGCTTTTACAAGCTGTGACGTTGCCTGGTTTGTGGTTGGCTGATCGACGAGTTCGATCGCCGTCTGGAGTCGTTCCTGCAGAGGGCCGGGATGGCCAATTCCCATCCAGACCGTTTGCTTTCCTTGGCCAATCAGCATTTCGATCTCAGAACCAATCCATTGAGTCATGAACGCGGGAAGTTCGCGGGGGACAACACGGTGCAGCACCACGCCCAAGTGAAGATCGAGATTTTCGTAGACATCACGGAAATACCCGGATTTTTCCAGATTGAGAATCAGATTGGGAATCATTTCATTGAATTTGTTCGCGTCGGGGCCATGCAGCGCCAAAATCAGTGACAGGTCCCCCAATCCCGTACCGGCGAATTGAATTGCGGCCTCGAGGGGAGTATCGGTTGCCGGTGACTCGGTGTTCAGATCAGTTGTTTGCGAGAACAAGCTGGAAATGGGGAGTTGAAACGCGATTCCTGCGGGGACATCAGGTTGAATGAGTGGTGCGAATTCACTGCGATGGGACGACCTGGTGTTTAGACCGTTTGCCATCCGACTTTTTTCGACGGCCTCGATCACCATCTCAAGGCTAAGTTGACGGGAATCAGGATCCAGGCGGATGCCGAGGGTGACCTGTCTGGTATCGAGTAGGGTTCGTTCGAACAGATCGAGCAGCCTTTTTCCGATCGTTTTTCGTAGGGTAGCCGACTCGATCAACTCGTCATCCTGTGGTTGTAGTAACGGTTCGAATTGGCTCCTGAGGCTGGTGATGTAGCGGAGTTTTACGGGCTGAGGGATCTGTAACAGATCCAGTTTCAGGCCGACATCATACCGTTGGCGCAATCCTTGAGTGAGTTGCTCCGGAGAGCCCCTGATTGCTCGGATGGATGCGAGTGAGTCTCCGAATAAGGCATACGGACTGCGAATCAAGACTTGATAAGGAGACCCAGGTCGCTCGATTTCATAGTGATTGGGGGTGACTTGATGAAAGCCAACAACGCCGAATGTCGCAGTCTGGAGGAGGTTATTGATGTCATCGATGGGAACAAACAGAATGTCTGCTGTGGAGATTCCATTCCAGGTTGACATCATTCCGAGGGGTTTTGTTCGCTCGATTCCTGCGAAATTCTGCGTATTGCTGAAGCGTTCATTGAGGGATTTCGCCAGATCGGTCCGATCAACGGATTCGACAATCCGCAAACCGGAGTCACGGAGTCGGTCGAGGCTGGCAGCAAAAAGGGTGAGGTATGGGCGTTCAGCCAATGGTTGTACTGCGAGATCGTCAGCAGAGAACGATTTGCTCACCATCAGCAGCAAGAGCGAGGCGAAAACGAGGAACGGTGAGATGTGGTGATCGTTGGCGGTACCAGCAAGCATCGGGCGAAATGATGTCATCAATCCGACTCCCTTCAAAGCCCCTGCCAGGAAGGTCGCTCGTTCGAGCATCAAGCCCTGTGACAGACAACTTGATGCTCGCACAATCCCGGAAACTTGCCAAGCGGAAAACCGATCCGTAAAGAACGGTTGTGCCAAAACAGGATTCGATGGGTGGTGAATCACTCTTGGGTCAGAACGAAATTCTGGAAGCGAACTTGATCCTGATCCGGGTTCGTGATGGTTTTGAACAACTCACCGATTAACTTATGGAAGTGTTTTTCACGGACAGAGTAATAATTATGCTTGCCATCGCGTCGCGGTTGGATCAATCCAGCTACCCGTAACAATGCAAGATGATGGCTGACCGCTGGCTGGCTCTGATTCAGGCGTTCGCAGAGGGCTGATACGTGCAGTTCCTGCTCGCGAAGCAAGTACATCAGGATCTTCAACCGGGTCTCGTCAGCAAGCAACTTGAACACTTGAACAAGATCCCGTTCGAGATCTTGAGACAATTCGGGGAACGAAGTAGTCGCTGGTGGTGCGCCGAGCGAATCCATGGTTGCAATCATCTTTTTATGGCTTTCTAGTGGAGTTTGAGTTTGAGTAGCGTTGAGTTCAGGCCCAGATTCAGAATGGAGAGTTTTGCCTGTGTCTAAATTCGACACGCGTTGATCCTTCAGTATTTTGTTAAGTTACAGTTAAGCGGTGCGGTCGAGGCGGGCACATCACGTGGACTCATGTACATCATAACCCTTGATGTGTTGGGGTTTCGGTAAAAATCATCTTAGGGTTTGAGCCGTAGTCTTCCGGGAGATTCCCAAGAAGAGAATCATGATCCCAAAATTGAACTGTGGCAGTGCATCGAATTCGGATCAGATCCCGCTTGTGCAGCGGCAAGAAATCGAGAAATCCATTCGAATAGGCAACAGTCCTGGCTGCGAAAGCCTGATAGGCAATAGAAGTGAACAACATCAAAACAAAGCAATCCGTTTCTTCATTGCTCGGGTGAGCATTTGAGCATCTATCGTATATTATGGGGGGGTGGTTTCAACAGTCAACAGGGAAGAATCAACGTTTCCAAATGCGGGAATCGCTGAAATTGATGTGGTTTCCGCAAATTCTACTCGAAGTTAACCAATAATTCACGTTTCTGAGAAATCACAATTGATCTTCGGAAACTCAGGCAACTGATGCGAGTGGCAGTGAAGTAGTGCAATAAATGTTCCGAAGATTTCCGAATAAAGTGAAATTGGGAGCGTGCTGACGAATTTTTCTTGGGTTTTGATTGTCGGAAGAATTTCAGGAAGTATCGGAGGAAAAAAAAGTCGATTGAGCGGTAGCTGGCTCGGGATCATTCCGGTTTGGTATTCTCTGACGGCTTCGCGGGAAAAATGCGTTTACAAGGGGCGAATGTGGTGCCGGAATTTGCCGATTTGACGGGGGTGATCAGTGTTGTGACTGGTGCATCGAGCGGGATTGGCCGCGCGATCGCATTGGAGTTCGCGCGGGCGGGAGCGGATGTGATTGTTCATTATGCCGCCTCAATGGGGTTAGCGGAGTCGCTGGCGGAAGAGATTCGTTCGCTGGGGCGCAGGTCTGTTGTGTTGCAGGCGGATTTTGCGGAATCAGAGGGACTTGAAGCCTTTGTTGAGCGGGCATGGTCGCAGTGGGGTGGATTCGGTGTGTGGGTCAATAATGCAGGGGTGGATGTGTTGACTGGACCCGCTGCGGATTGGAGTTACGAGCACAAATTACAGCGATTGCTGGATGTGGATGTTCTTTCCAGCTTGATTCTGGCAAAAAAAGCAGGTCAGCGGATGTTTGAGCAAGGTGCAGGAGTGATGCTGACGATCGGCTGGGATCAGGCTGATCGGGGAATGGAGGGGAATAGCGGTGAGCTATTTGCCACCTCCAAGAATGCGATGATGGGATTCAGTCGCTCGCTATCCTTGAGTCTCGCTCCGCGCGTTCGCGTGAATTGTATTGCTCCCGGTTGGATTAAGACCGCTTGGGGGGAAAATGCCAGCAGTTCCTGGCAGCAGCGAGTTTTGCGAGAAACTCCACTTCATCGTTGGGGTTTGCCTGAGGATATTGCAAGGTGTGCCCGATTTCTGTGCAGTGATGATGCTTCCTTCATCACGGGGCAAGTTATCAACGTCAATGGTGGGGCGGTGCGATAATTTCCAGTTGTTTCCCGGGTGCTGGGGCGAGATTGGGGGTGACGTCGGTTGAATTCATCTGCCATCAATTCTACAACAGGATTTCGGTCATCATCAAAATCCAGTGATCATCAAAACTACAGGTCGCATTAAAAACTCGGCATTCGGCAAACGGGAGAATTTTTCGATGGCGTTGATCAACGAGCACTATTTGAAGCTGAAAGCGGGTTATCTGTTTCCGGAAATCGGTCGACGGGTGTCCAAATTTGCTGCCGAGAATCCGTCCGCGAAGATTATTCGGCTCGGAATCGGTGATGTCACCGAACCATTGCCATCCACCATCATTGAAGCGATGCACCGTGCGACGGATGAGATGGCAAAACGGGATTCATTTCGGGGGTATGGCCCCGAGCAGGGATACGATTTCCTTAGAAATTCGATTGCCCAGCATGACTTTATCGAGCGTGGGGCAACGATCGCAGCGGACGAGATTTTTGTTTCGGATGGTTCCAAATGCGATACTGGGAATATTCTTGATATCTTCGGTGCCGGGAACATCGTTGCGGTGACAGATCCGGTTTACCCGGTGTACGTCGACACAAATGTGATGGCGGGGCGAACGGGAGCGGCCGACGAAACAGGCCGCTACGCCGGTCTGGTTTATCTGCCAGTCACTGCCGAGAACAATTTCACCCCTGCAATTCCGGATCGGAAAGTCGATCTGCTCTATCTTTGCTACCCGAATAATCCCACGGGGACCGTCGCATCCAAAGAGACTTTGAAGCGATTCGTGGAATATGCGAAAGCGAACGACACGATCATTTTTTTCGATGCCGCCTACGAAGCTTACATCACGGATCCCTCGATTCCTCATTCGATTTACGAGATTGATGGGGCTCGAGATGTCGCGATTGAATTCCGCAGCTTTAGCAAAACCGCCGGTTTTACCGGAACCCGTTGTGCTTTCACCGTCGTGCCGAAAGGGCTGATGGCCAAGTCGACGAGTGGCGAGACCGTCGAACTTCACGCATTGTGGAACCGTCGGCATACAACAAAATTCAATGGAGTCAGTTACATCATTCAGCGGGGGGCTGAAGCGGTTTATAGCGAAAACGGCCATCGACAAGTTCGGGCTATGATCGATTTCTATCTGGAAAATGCGGCGATTTTGTGTCGCGGGTTACGTCAGGCGGGGCTGGTCGTTTACGGCGGAACGAATGCCCCTTACGTTTGGCTGAAGACACCCGGGCAAATGAGCAGCTGGCAGTTTTTTGATCACCTGCTTTCCAACGGGAATCTCGTGGGGACTCCTGGAAGCGGGTTTGGAGCGGCAGGCGAAGGGTATTTTCGGCTGAGTGCATTCAACAGCCGCGCGAATATCGAAGAGGCGGTCTCGAGGATTCAAAAAATGCTGGCCTGAAGCCCGCAGTGGCATTTCCGGATACGGTCTTCCAGTCAGGGGGCGTCAATGCTCACTCTTGTTGCTCGTCACTTCGCCAATGGTGAACCGATTCGTCTCGATATTGAAGCGGATCGGATTGTCCGGATTCAGCCGGCATGGCCGTCGGGAAGTGTTGTCGACTGGCCCTTTGTGGCGCCTGCCTTTCTGGACCTCCAGATCAATGGGCACGGGGGTGTCTGGTTCAGTGATGACGCACTGACAGCCGATGCGGTGTTCACCACACTCGCGCCGCATTATCGTTTCGGGGTCACGCGACTTTGTCCCACGCTGATTACGAATTCGTTTGCCGGCTTGGCGGCCGGTTTTGCAGCCATTCGGCAAGCCTGTGAGCAGTCGGCCTGGGCCGACCGCATGGTCTGTGGATGTCATCTGGAAGGTCCGTTTATTTCTGTAGAAGAGGGGCCGCGTGGGGCTCATCCAAAAGAGCATGTCCGGGGTGCCAACTGGGATGAGTTTCAGCGATTGCAGGAAATTTCAGGTCACCGGATTCGATTAGTGACGATCGCCCCCGAAACCGACCAGGCGATCCCCTTCATTGAAAAGGCCGTTCGTTCCGGGGTAGTCATTGCCCTGGGGCATACCGCAGCCAGTCCCGCACAGATCCAGGCGGCGGTAGATGCGGGGGCTCGATTGAGTACCCATTTGGGAAATGGAGCTCATTCGATGATTCATCGTCACCGGAACGTGATTTTTGAGCAGTTAGCGGAACCACGGCTGGCTGCCAGCCTCATCGTGGACGGGCATCATCTCCCTCCAAACCTCGTTCGGATTTTTTTCCAAGTGAAGAAGGCTCAACGGACGATCCTGACTTGTGATGCAGCGGGTTGGGCCGGTTGTCCAGTGGGTCTCTACGAGAACAAGCTGGGCCGCAGCGAGATGCTCTCCAGTGGGAAGCTGGTGGTTGCCGGTCAGCAGGAATTGCTGGCAGGTTCGGCGCAACAGCTCGATTCGTGTGTCGCAAACATGATGTCGTTCGCGGGGGCTTCGCTGAAAGAAGCGGTCGAGATGGCCAGTCAAAATCCCGCTCAATTGTTGGGGCAAGAAGTCGTTCGCTTGCGGCGCGGCTCGCTCGCGGATCTCGTGATTTTTCATGTTCCCGAGGCTGGCCAAAAACTGGTGGTGGAAGCGACGATTGCAAGTGGTGAGGTCAAGTTTGGTGCCATCGTGGCTCGATCCGGCTGACGTGGTGAGCGATTTTTCGTCAAAAACATCGGCCAGGGAAGGGAATTACGAGCGTCAGCTTGGGGCCACCAAGTTCGTTGGTTGGCTTAGTGGTTGCTGTCGGTTTCGCTGTTGGATTCGTTATCTTGCTCGGCTTCGCTGGCAAAATCGAATTCATCGGGTGCCGGGTCTGATAGCTGAGATCTGCCTGTCATGTCGTCTGGCAGGTCCACAGTGGATGAGTCGGCTGCTTGTTCCTGAAAATCCTGATCCCGATAAAAGTTATGGGGGTCATGGGAGCGCACGGTTTCGATCGGAGCGTGGTCCATGGCTGAGGGGGATGTTTCTGGGCGAATTGCCGTCAGGATTCCTCCTGGCGGTACACCCGCATCCAAATGAACGACTTGACAGTCACGAATCTGTGGCATGTCCCAAACGACCGACGGGATCGATTTGGGGTTGATTTGCACTTCGCCCAGATTCATCGTCATCGACATGTTGTTTTGCGGGAGTTCTATCAGCACACGATGGGCAAGGACAACGCCCGATTCCTGATCGAGCCGATGATCCCCCAGTTTAGCCATGGCAATTCGCGTGCGGGTTGAGTTAAACGAGTTGGTTACGGTGTAAAGACTGTGCTCGAGGACGATTCCTCGCTTCAAATCGACCAGAACAACCCGCCGCATCGGGGGAGCTTCCACTGAAACGACTTGCTCGACCAGCCTCGCCTGTTCATTGGCTGCGTCAAGTTCCATCGAGATTCCTGTGGAGGGTAAAGGGGAAACTCCCAATGCCTGCAAAAGCCAGTCAGGCTCGAAAGGAATGCCGAGTTGGTGTCGAGCCCGTTCCAGATTTTCGTGTTTGCAGGTCACAAAGCTCGGATCCATTTCTCGAGACCAGACCCAGAACCGTTCGTGATTACAACCGAGATCGACTTCGTTGCCGCGGAGTGAAGTGACGACCAGTCGCAGATGTCGCCCCTTTTCGACCGCGATGGTTCCCGCCAGCGACCACTTGTCGGCGCGAATCTTGACGCTGTTGGCGCGCCAGCTCTGGATCCGGTTGGTGTTTTGATTGAGATGAGCAACCACTTCTTCCACGCGTGGGTTACGAACATTTTGCAGGCGTGGGGCACCTGCCAGCGGGTCACGATGCCGGGTCGCAATCAATCCGCGGGCTGAGAGGCATCCTGGCAATGTCCCACAGACGATGAGCGACAGCAGCATGAAGTAGGTTCGACGTGTCAGGCCGAATCGCCAATCGAATCTCGTTGCGGCGGATCGATTCATGTCTGCCACTCCGTCGCGAGTTGTGATTTGATCTCTGCCTGTAGTTGCTGGGTTTGCGTTTCATCGAGGTGATAATTGCGAACTTCAAAGTTTCCTTCGCCATGCAGGCCACTCAGTTCGAGCACCTCGTCGTCGTCGTCAAATCGGACGTTTTCCAGTTTTAATTTTCGTTGTTGTAAGAGAACAAGAGCCAGGGCGTAGCGAGTCTGTTCGTGGATGGGACTCGCTTCTTCGCTAAGCTGTTCAAAATATCGGAGAGCCACTTCGGGGTCGATTCGCGTGGTTTTCGGATCGGCAGCTAGCGGAACCTCGACCGTCCAGCAGCCAAGATGACCTACTGGTGGTCCGCTCCATCCTTCCGGCGAGAAATCGAGCCTCACCAAATTCCCTTCCCGCTCGATTAGCACGGAATGGCACTGCGATCCTGGAACGAGCGGTTTGCCGGTCGAGGCGCAGTTCTTACCCAGTGATTTCAGGTGGTAGTCCATGCGGGGGGAGTGGGTTTCGTCGGCGTAAGGTTTTGGATCTGAGGGAATTGCGATAGCGACTCGGGAAGGTGTGAACGAATCCGTGACTTTCCATTGTCTCTTCCATCAAAACGGGTTTTTACTGGAGTGGTGACATTTGCTGCAAGACGAATGTCACGGGATGCGACGACTGGCGAGAGACGAGAAGGTCAAGTCCGCTTTCGACACAGGGCTGTCGTTTCGACGCCAAATCCTGTTTCACCGCCTGCTCATGGTGAGGGACAGGAATGAATGGTGCCTGACAAGGATCGAAAGCTGGTCCAGAAAAACAAAGTGAGCTTTCTGGAATATTGCGTATTTTGATCGGGATAAAGTAATACGAAAACGGGGGCGATCACCGCAGGCGGAGACAGTCCCCCTTTTCGAAATCAGGGCAACATAATTTGAACCGAATTTCACCACCGGTTACTGTGGTGGGATCGGTGGTGGGGTTGGTGAGGATGCCTGCCGAAAGAAGTTGGACCAATCCGGAATTTTCCCGGCAGCCGTCCACCCTGACAGTTGTGGTGACCAGAGCAGCGAATCGCTGTTGATCCGACCGGCAGCGATTCCCTGCTGAATCTGTTCCGGAGAATACGGTCCCTGTTGCTGTCCATTCACCGCCACATGCCAGGCGGGAAGCGGTGGTGGAACAGGGGCGCCTGATGCAGGGGCTCCCAGGCCAATGCCAGGGGTATTCATCATCCGTCCGGCCATGGCCACACCCATTCCCAGGCCAATCCCTTCGCCGCCGCCGCCGTGTTGAGCCGATTCGCGCATCGCTTCACCGAGCGAATATTGTTGGAACTTGTTCATGTCACCCAGCACGCCGATGCTGGTACGAGTGTCCAGTGCCTTTTCCACCGCTTCTGGAAAGGAAATGTTGACGATGATTAACTGGGGAATCGCAAGGCCGTATTCATCGTCGACCCGTTCCTGAACGTACTTCCGCAACTCTTCGGAAAATTCGGTGTATTTTGAAGCGAGATCGAGTGCTGCCACCTGTTTTTCGGCGAGCATATCCGCCATGGCAGAAGAAATGATCGACCGCATCAGTTCCGTCACTTCGTCCGCTTCAACAACCCCGTCGGTTCCGACCAGTTCAGTGAGCAGTGCCTTTGGTTCGACCGCTTTCAGCGCATACGTTCCAAATGCGCGCAGTCGAATGGGGCCAAATTCGGGGTCGCGCAGCATCACCGGATTGGGAGTACCCCATTTCAGATCGGTGATCTGACGTGTCGTGACAAAATAAATTTCGGACTTAAACGGGCTGTTAAATCCAAACTTCCACCCCTGGATGGTGCTGAGCAGGGGGAGGTTTTGTGTGTTGAGCGTGTGGGTTCCGGGCTCAAATTGATCGGCAATTTTGCCGTGCATGACAAAGACGGCAATCTGGCCGGGGCGGACGATCAGCTGTGCCCCCTGCTTGATTTCGTTCTGATAACGTGGAAATCTCCAGACCAGCGTATTTCGCGTATCATCAATCCATTCCACGATGTCGATCAGTTCGCCACGAAGTTTGTCAAACAGTCCCATGAAAGTACTTTCTGTAATCTGAGGAAGTGACAAATGTTCGCCGGGAACACTCGCCGAGGGAAAATGCAACTCGTCTGATCAGGCTGTAGAACTGCGGTATCCGTTCGACCGGTACCGGTTCTCAGCCTCAATGGATGCTTTCGGAATTTGCCAACCGCAGCGAGTGCCGTCAGCAGGAATTATTCTTAATCTCCAGATTCTACACGGTGTCGAGTTTGCCTCAAGTCTGCGCGGGAATAGCGGAAAAATCCTGCGAAGGGATCATTTTTCAGACATCCATTCTCACAACCTCTATTCTCAGGTACGCTGAAGTAGGTGATGAGCGTAGCGGACGCGGGACTAAGCGGGTTTTTTCTCGGCAGAGGTTCTTTTTCTGCAGCATCAACGGTAAGTGAACGAGTCTCGTAGAAAACCGTATCGAGGAAATTCCATCGGAAGGCCTTCGGATGCGGGTTGTCGGAAATGAAGTTTGGGTGGAATGAGGAGGTTTGACCCCGATGTTGGGAAGTTTGATTCCAAAAGGTGGCGGTGATTCGATTCCGTTGCTGAAACCACAGCTCATGGTTGGCCGCCGCCCCAGTTGTGATATTCGTCTGGATTACTCCAACGTCTCGTCTCATCATTGTCGCTTGGAATTCCTCAATGGTTATTGGCGCGCCACCGATCTCAGTCGCAATGGAACCAAGGTGAACGACGAGCGGATTGACGAAAGGTATTTGCAACCGGGTGACGAAATCGCCTTCGCAAAACACCTGTTCGAAATCCAGTACACTCCCGACCCCAACGCGGCCCTTCCCGAAATCGAAGAGGTTGATCCGTTTGCAATGAGTCTGCTTGAAAAAGCGGGGTTAGAGAGTGGTGAGCGACCACGCCGACCAAGTGCTCGGGATCGTTCCCGTCCATCGAGCCCATCGGGAAATCCGCCACCTGTGACGGGAAACGTCCCCCGTTCACCCTCCCCATCCAATCCGTCAGTCCCCCCAATTCCCCCACCCAAAAATGATGATGACCGCGCACTCGAATGGCTCAATGAGTAAGAACTTGTCGGCTGGCCGATTCGGAACTTCATAGAGCCCTGCGTGATTTCCCCCGTTGACGTTTCCGTTCGATCATTTTCAGCGATGGTCTGATTCAATCAAAATTCGAATAGAAGAAATATGTCTGACTCGATTTCCACCCTGTCGCCGCTGCAGATTCGTGAGTGGTTCGCGAATCTTTCCAAAGAGGATTTTGCGGGACAGAAAATCCTGCTGATTATTCCGGATGCGACACGGACGGCACCTCTTCCGCTGTTATTCGACGCACTCTTCCGAGAAGTCCGCCCGCACTGTGCTTCGCTCGATGTCATGGTGGCGCTGGGAACGCATCCACCTATGTCCGATACCCAGATTGCAAAACTGCTGGGGATCGATGAAACCGAGCGACGACGGCTGTTCTATCAAATGCAAGTCTTTAACCACGAGTGGGATCGTCCTGAACGGTTACTCACCTTGGGGATTCTGACCAAACAACAGACCGAAGAACTTTCGAATGGCCTGTTGTCTCTGGAAGTTCCGGTCCAGATCAACTCGCGCATCGAAGATTATGATTTGCTATTGGTGCTGGGACCGGTCTTCCCACACGAAGTCGTCGGGTTCTCGGGGGGGAATAAATATTTCTTTCCGGGAATTGGCGGACCTGACATCCTCAACTTTTTCCATTGGCTGGGGGCCCTGATTACCAATGCCGAGATTATTGGGGTGAAACAAACCCCGGTTCGGCGCGTCGTCGATGCGGCGGCAGCGATGATTCGGCAAAAGCGACGCGCGATCACGTTTGTTGTCTCGTCCGACTGCAGCCTGCATGGTCTCTTTTATGGCACGCCAGAAGCGGCCTGGAACGAGGCGGCAGATCTCTCGGGCCGCTTGCACATCAAACGGTGTGAACGTCCTTTTCAGCAAGTTTTATCCTGTGCGCCACCGATGTATGACGAATTGTGGGTCGCTGGTAAGTGCATGTACAAGATGGAACCGATCGTGGCCGATGGGGGGGAACTCATTATCTATGCACCTCATCTGCACGAGATCTCGGTCACCCATGGAAAATCGATTGAGCAGGTCGGCTATCACGTTCGTGATTATTTCACGAAACAATGGGATCGATTCAAGGACATTCCCTGGGGTGTACTGGCCCATTCGACCCACGTCCGGGGAAGTGGAACGTATGAAAACGGAGTCGAGCTTCCTCGAGTTCGCGTGACACTCGCCAGTGGAATCTCGGAAGAGACCTGCCGCCGGATCAACCTCGGTTATCGCGACCCGGCAACGATTGATGTCGAATCGTTCGCGAATCGTGAGGACGAGGGGATCCTGCTGGTGCGGAAATCGGGCGAGTACCTCTATCGCTTGTCCCCACCTCACTCGATTTGATCATGACGCAGGGATCGATGAATCCTGAAGTCGCAAAGATACTTTATTTTAACAGAATTGGAGATTTTCGTCGATGACCACACCCGGTTCTTTGCTCGCAGCGTCCATCGTCTGTCTGGCCACATTTGGTAGCACACTGCTGGGAATGCTGATTGCCTGATCGCTTCCCAAAGAACACTTTAGTGCTGAGGGGACACTTTAGTGCTGAGGGTAAAGACATCATTAAATTGGGCTTGGGGCCTGTCGCCACCATGTCAGCCCTCGTTCTCGGTCTCTTGACGGCTGGAGCAAAAGGGAATTTTGATACCCAGAGAAACACCCTCTCTCGGACAAAACCATTCGCAAGCTGATTGAACAGATTGCTCATTGAAACGTCGCGGTTTGTCAGGCGAGGAGATAACCGTTCACAGCGAAGCGAGGAGGACAGGCAGAGTTTTCCCGGCAAAACGATGAGTGAATGGTTTAAGCGATTTGGCGGATCTTCACTTTGTCCTGGGAAAAATGAGCCAGTCCCCGAACTGTGAACGGTTACTGCGAGGATTCGCACTCATGACGCGAGAATCTCGTGGATCACACGAGATTCTCCGTCAATTTGCGTTAAGCGCTGGTCGACACCTTGAAAGTAATAGGTCAGTTCATCGTGGTTCATGCCTAACAGATGCAGAATGGTGGCATGCAAGTCCCTGACTTGAACCGGGTGCTGTTCCGCTCGAAACCCGAAGTCATCCGTCGTTCCGTAAACCATTCCCCCTTTGATACCCCCACCCGCCATCCAGACCGTATAGCCGTAGGGATTGTGGTCACGACCCGCCGAGCCTTCCGAAGTCGGTGTGCGACCAAATTCGCCACCCCAGACCACCAGCGTGCTCTCGAGTAGCCCGCGAGCCTTCAGGTCGGCGATTAATCCCGCGATCGGTTTATCGATTTGTCGGCCATTGCGGACATGTTTGGCGTCATTGTCCCCATGGGTGTCCCACCCATCCCCACCCCCTCCGTGATACAATTGGACAAAGCGAACTCCACGCTCGATCAATCGCCGGGCACTCAGGCACTGCGTCCCAAAACCCCGGGTGATTTCCGCGTCGAGCCCATACAGCGACTGGACCTGCTGCGTCTCTTGGGTCAGGTCAACCGCTTCAGGGGCGGTCGACTGCATCCGAAAAGCCAGTTCATAGGCCGCAATCCGCGCGGCCAGAGAATCATCGTTGTTCTGTGCCGCCAGATAATTCCGATTCAGCTGTTGTGAGAAATCCAGAATGCGACGCTGATCGGTGTCCCTCATCCCCGGCGGTTTATTCAAGTACAGAATCGGTGAACCACTGAGCCGCAGTTCGGTCGCCGAGTAAACCGCTGGCAAAAAGCCATTTCCATAAGTGAGTGGCCCCCCCTTCAACGGACCGTCCCGCATCACCACATAACCGGGAAGATTCTGCGATTCTGACCCTAACCCATAGGCCGCCCACGCCCCCAGGCTGGGTCGTCCCATCTGACCCGTTCCCGAATGCGAAAGATACAGCGCCGGGGCATGATTGAATTCGGTATGATGACAACTCCGAATGACCGCCATCTCGTCCGCCACCTGCGGCAGGTGCTCGAACAGATCCGACATTTCGATGCCCGATTCCCCGCAGCGGCGGAAGGTCCGTTGGCTGGACAGAAGTTTGGCTTCGCTCGCTTTGGTAAACTCGAGATTCAGTTTCGCAAAGCTCGCCGGCAACGTTTGGCCCGCGTATTTGGCCAGCATCGGTTTGTAGTCAAACGTGTCAACCTGACTCGGCCCCCCGTGCATAAACAGTGAAATCACCGCTTTCGCACGTGGAACGTGGGAGGTCAGTTTGGGGGCGAGTGGATCATTCGCCGCGACCGCATCCCGGTGACACAGATCCAGCAACGCAAGCGAGCCAATCCCCATGCCGGCTTTTGCCAGCATCGCTCGCCGAGTTCCTGTCATTGGATGCATGTTCCCTCCCTTTTCTGCTACGAAAATCGTCTGGTTCTGGACTCGTCTCGTTACTGGCGTTCGATGAATTCTGACGAGTTAATCAGTCCGAGGCAGAATTCTGTTAATGCCGTTGTACGCGGGTCGGTTGTACCACGCCCTTGATGTACCGTTTCTGCGTCGTCAAGAAACTCGATTGCCAACTGCAACTCGGAATCGGTCACCCGACGGCTGAGCGCCAGCAACCAGGCAAGTCGCACCTGCGCGATCGGATCTTGCCCCGCTTCTCGCATCAATCGCTGACTCATCGCTTCTGCCTGAGTTGCCACCAGCGGGTTATTGAAAAGTGTCAATGCCTGCGCGGGAATCGTCGTGGTCTGCCGCGTCGGGCAACTCACACTATTACTCGGTGGGTCGAAGGCCTCGAAAAACGGAAATCGGAACGACCGACGGTTCAAAAGATAAATCGCACGCCGATGCTGCTCGATAGTGACCGACCACTTCTTGTCTGGCGACTGTTCAATGTCATACAGCCCTTTGAGTTCTTCGGAGGACAATCGCGGAACGAACGGAGTTCCGAATGGTCGCTGCTGTAAGGTCCCCGCGGTGGCATGAAGATGATCCCAGACTTCTTCCGCTTCCAGACGACGCCGGGGAAAACCCGCCAGCCAAACCGGACTCAAATTCTGACCACGATGAATCGGGTCATCGACAGTCGATTGTTGATAGGTGGCGGATAGCAATAACATGCGATGCAGGTGCTTGAGACTCCAGTTATGTTCCACCAATTCCGTAGCCAGCCAATCGAGTAATTTGGGATGCGTGGGGGGGCGCCCCTGCGTCCCGAAATCGTTCGGAGTGACCACCAACCCCTCTCCAAAGTGCCATTGCCAAACGCGATTGGCAATGACGCGAGCCGTCAGCGGATTCTCTTTTGCCACCAGCCAGCGCGCCAGATGCGCTCGTCGCTGCTTGCTTTCCTGCGGCCCCTGAGGCAATACACCCCCGCCGGGAAAAAAGGCAGGAATCGCCGGTGAAACAAAACCACGTGGCTTGGTCAGTTCCCCTCGCGACAATAATCGAATCGGAGTTGGGGGGATGGCATGGCGAAGCACACGGTCATGTGAGCGTTCTCCTGACGACCAGGCTTTCTTTTTGGTTTTTTGATCCCAGGTTTCGCTGGCGGCAAAGATCGCTTCCAAGCCAAAATAATCCCGCTGACTGATCGGATCGTACTTGTGGTGATGACAATTCGCACAGCCGACGGTCAGCCCCAGCAGCGCTTCACTGAACGTGGTGACTTGATCGGTCCGTCGTGCGTACTCGAGCATCTCGGGAAATTTGTCCAACGCATTGGGCCATTGCCCCAGTGTCCAGACCGCAATCGCATCCGCAAATGCTCCTGCGGAATCGGGCCAGAGTTCATCTCCGGCCACCTGCTCCATCAGGAATTGGTCATAGGGCTTATCCTCATTCAAACTGCGAATCACATAATCGCGGTAACGCCAAGCCTGTTCGTATTGGATATCGGTTTCAAATCCGCCGGAATCGGCATAACGCACAATATCGAGCCAATGTCGAGCCCACCGTTCCCCATACTGCGGTGAGGCGAGTAATCTCTCGACGATCTCGGCAATGGCCTCGGAACGATCATCCCGCTCGAATGCCAGGATTTCTGCCGGTGTCGGTGGCAAACCGGTCAAATCGAACGTCAGCCGGCGCAACAAGGCCGCTTTTGTCGCGGGGCGTGTTGGCTGCAGCTGGTGCTCGTTCAGTTTTGTCAGAATGAAACCATCGATCGGGGACATCCCCCAGTCACGCAGCGCCTGGCCCAGCGTCACAGGGCCTATCGCTGTCGGGATCGCGGGACGACTGAGCGGCTGAAATGACCAGTGATCCAGCGCCTGCACAGCGCGCGGATCGGCTTCGTCCGCGTCGGTTGGCCAAACGGCCCCCTGATCAATCCAGGCCCGAACCAGTCCGACCATTTCCGGACTGAGACGTTCACCCTCTGGCGGCATCACCGTTGTTTCTTCAGATCCCGCAATCCGCTTCACCAGCAAACTGAGTACACTTTTTCCGGGGACAATGCTTCGGCCACTGTCGCCACCGTCCAGCGCGAGTGATCGCGTCGTCAACGACAGCCCCCCCTGATCCTTCCCGGGCCCATGGCAGGCATCACAATGCTGCTGGAAAATGGGTTTGATATCGCGAACAAACTCGACGGACTTATTGGCGGCGAGTGGCAAACGAGGATCGATGCTCCCCATGGCGAAGTGGGCCTGAATCCGTTCCTCGGCAAGCACGTGCGGATACATCGCCAGTGCGGCCAGTTCCCCCTGGAGAAACGTTCCACCCTGTTCGTGCTGTTCTCCCCCCACTTGAATGGGACGCGTGTTGGTGATTTTGCCCCCCGCATCTTTTGCCGTCCCACAGCAGGCACCATCCACAAACAGCGAATTGACTCCTTCGCGGGAACGGGTCCAGACAACGTGATGCACAACCCCATCATTCAGCCCGCTTTCCGAAGCGATCACCACATCCCCCCCACCCTGCGGACCGACCCCGACCAGGATGCGTCCCTCATTGATCCCCGGCGTCAGACTTCCCCCCAGAATTCCCCAATCGCTGGAGGCCCAGCCCCCCGTGAACTTGGAAACCAGTGTGGCGCTTCCCGGCCAGTATTTCTGGTCCCACGACTGCTTGCTCGAAAACCAGAACTCGATGCTCAATTCGTCTGAGTCAAAACGGGGGTCGTGGGGAATCTCAAAAACACGTTTTTCCTCAAAGAGTACGCGGTTTCCGACGATGCCGTTCGGCCCGTCCACAATCTGCGGAGCGTTTGCGAAAATTCCATCAGGCCCCCGATTCTCACGGGTGGAAAGGTTACGGATGACGAATCTGCCATCTCGTGGGGGATTTGACTCAAACAGGAAAAACATCGCGGGTTCGTCAAGCAGAACTTCGATGGAATATGGCCCTGGCCCATGCCCATGCACTGGCTCTCGCACCGGCTCTCGCCCCGGCGTCTGCGACCAGACGGGTGAGTCAACGAACAGGATCATCAGGCACAAGACAATCCGATGGGTGTTCATGATGAGCGACTCTTTCCCTGACCTACCTGAAGCGACGATTTCCCTCGGCAGATTCCCTGGAATCTCAACGCCCTTCTCAAGGGCGCTTCAGGGAATCTCCCGGTAATGCTGGCCCCATCAGCTCGGGAACAGGGTTTGACATCCAGAGATGTTGACGACCCGCCGCTTCAGGATCAATGATCGTGAGCGTCCGCTTGGACAAGATTTCGGTGATCGCCGTCCAGTAGAGGTGCTGCCGAGTCAACTCGGGGTTCAGCCGAGATTCCGAGAACAATTTCAAAAAGCGCTCTGAATTCCCCCGTGCCGTCTGTTCATGGAGGATGCTGGCAGACTGGCCTTCGAGCAGGATGGCGGCTGCCGATCCTGACAATCGCATTCGCCCCTCGGCATCCGTCTCGAGTAAACGTCGCCAAAGTTCATCGCTCAGTTTCCAATCGGTTCGGGTGGCGGAATGTGTCGCCAGCGGCAAATCCGCTTGCGCCTCCCCTTGCAGCAGCGACAAAGCGCGTTCACCCACCACCCCCAGCAGGGTTCGCGACGCGTAGGCCTCGGCCTCGTTGATCAGTAATTCCCGGTCCTCCAGCGCATCGGCAACTTGCCGATAAGCAGGAACGACCGCTTGAGGTGGGTGGACATCCAGCCATTCCAGGTCAACAATCTCGACACCCAGTTTGTATTGAGCAATGCGTGTTCGCAGTTTTTCCAGGGATCGACGTTCGAGACTGGCACGTTGTTCTGTGAGCAGATTATCCAGCGTCGCCGTCGCGGCCACTTCACGCAGCACACTTTCGGCAGTCGCTCGAAGTACGTCATCGGGGCGTTCACTTCCGGCGTAGACAAATTCCCGCAGATCCGCGATCCGGTACTGAATCTCGGCCATCAATTCGACCGGAACCTCGTCCGCCGTCAACATCACCGATTCTTCGGCCAGCGTGGTATGAGCGCGATCTTCATGAACGCTCGTCCATTCCACGGTCGGCCGTTCCCGCTTGCGACCCAGTTCGCTGCGGAGGGAAGTGCCCGTCAATCCGGTCAAACCGGTCCATTTGGTCAATCCTTCCCCTGCTCGTTTCACCGAAGCGGCAACCATGGAATCTGGTGTCCCCGTTTTTTCCGCGCTGTTGGCTTCGCGATACCCCACCGAGACGCTCCGCATTAACCCCGTTTTTTCCCGTCGTACCGATTCCAGCGGCCAGGGCCATCGCCAGTGCAGCCCCGCCGACAGCGGATCATGCAGACGGC
>JBIKZJ010000600.1:0-3179 GCA_044354755.1 Schlesneria sp.
AGATCGAGTGGTCCTGGGACCGTAAACACCCAGTGATCGCCGATCGCAACGGCGGATTGCAGGAATTCGCGCAACAGCGGGCTGGCATGGTCCGCCAGTTCCAGACGGACGCAATCACTTTGACGTCGCGCGTTCACAATTTCCTGTAACTTCGACATCAGGTCAAACGCCTGGTCTTCCTGCAGTTCCAGATCGGCATTACGAGTAATGCGGAACGCCACGCTTTCTTCAATCGTTTCCTCTGGAAAAAATTCCGCTAAAAACAGACTGATGACATCTTCAAGCAGGATATAACTGAATCCATTTTCGGTCGGGACCGTAATGAACCGCTGCCGATTTCGGCCCAAGGGGACAATCGCAAAACGAGGCTGTTCGGATCCCGGCAGCGGGGCCAAGCGGACACACAAACTGATAGATTGATTGATCAGCAGGGGAAAGGGGACTTCCGCCAGCTCGCCGACCGGTGCTCGCACATCGGAAACCGATTCCGTCGCTTTCGATTCCTGCCCTTTTTTCTTCCGACCCTTGGTCTTGCTGCTGGAATCAATCGCTGGCACGGGCTGGTCGGCGTCGAGATCACGTTGAGGCGAGACCACCGCCAGCGGTGTCAGGATCGGAAAAATTTCCTGCTCAAAAAACTGCTGCACATGCTGCATCTGACGATCATTCAATTCGCTCGACCGCAGCCGCCGCATCCCTTCACGAGTCAGGGCCGGCTCGATGTCATTCAGCAGGCAGCGATACTGTTCGGCGAGAAAGTCCTGCATCCGATCGCGGATCGCTTTCAGCCGCTGGACGGTTGTCAGCCCCACCACATCGGGACGCATGTCCCCCTCCGCCAGCAAGAGTTGCAGACTGCCAACGCGGACCATCGTGAATTCATCGAGATTCGATGCGGTGATCGCGAGAAACTTGAGTCGCTCGAGCAGAGGGATCCTCTGATCAATAGCTTCATCCAGCACCCGCTGGTTAAATTCCAGCCAGCTCAGTTCGCGATTGAAAAATCGAGGCTCAACAGACATACCAGAAACATCTCACTGGTTAGGGGCGTAGTTTGCGCAACAAAACGGGCATTCCAAATGTCGACTCGAACAGCGATCCCGATTGCTTTAGGGCGAGCTGTTCCAAACTCAAATCTTCAATCTGCGGGATGGCAATCACCAACCGGCCCCCCTCGCGCGAGAATTTCAGTTCGTGCAATCGTTGACCGTTCGAGGCATCCAGCGCATCCGCCACCCGTAACATGGCCGCCATTTTCATGACCGCAATCCGTTGATCACGACTCAGCGTCGTAAACACCGTATGGGTCGGCTTGGGTGAAGCGCGACGATGATAGCGGGTCGCCAGCGCCACCAGCTGTACATCCGAACGGCTTAAGCCGAAGAGCTCGCTATGCTGGATCAAATACATCGAGTGCTTATGGTACGAACCCGTACTGATGTACAGGCCCACTTCATGCAACAGCGCCGCCACTCGCAGCAGCAGTTCGTAACGGGGGTCAAGCTGATGTTCGTCACGCAACCCCTGAAACAGGATGCTGCAGAGCTTGGCAACCTGCCGCGCATGGGGTTCGTTGAACTCGAACTTGCGACCCAAATCAAATGCAGACCGAATCACCTGATTGCTGAAATCCTCGTTCCAGCCACCGCGAGTCGCCATCTCTTTCAACAACCCGTCACGCAGGTTGATGCTCGAAACAATCACCTGTTTCAGCCCGAACGCTTTCGCCATCATCGTATAGGCCAACAGCGCGGGGCCGAGTGTCCCCGCCTCGGGAAACGGGATGTGATACTTGTGAACCAGTTTGTCTTCATTCAGCGACAAGACGGTATCCGTCAGTTCCGCCAGGTCCGACACCGCGATTCGGGTCAATTTGTCGGGATTCCAATCAGCCACCAGCTGTCCGGCGGCAAATCGCATGTCCCCACCCAAGGCGACCATTTCTTCCGTCGTTCCAGCAGGGACCTGCTGCAGTATCTGGTCCAGGATTCGTTGAATCTGCTGTTCCAGTAGTCGCCGCGTCACGGACTGTGCCGCATGATAGGCTTCGAGTGCCTGATGGATTCGCAGCGACCCGAGACGATAAGTCTGAGCAAACAACACATCGGCATTCTGGACTTGCAGGATTTCGGTGTTGCCTCCACCCACCTCGGTCACCACGGTTCGAGCGTCGGCCAGTTCCGGATCCAGTTTCAAGAGCGGCTGAATTCCCAGATATGTAATTCGATTCACTTCGGCTTCATCAATCGGCACGACTTGAAATCCGGTCGCTGTATAGACCCGGTCGAGGAAGGCCAGCTTGTTACTCGCCTCGCGCACAGCACTCGTCGCCACCACCCGGACGTTTTCGCCCGGTTCAATCCCGTATTCGTCCAGTTTCCGACGATAGATTTTGAGGACTCGCACACATTCTTCAATCGTGCTTTTTTCGAGTGAACCGCGAGTGAACGTATCTTTTCCCAGACTGACCGCACGGGATAACTCGTCCAGTGGGTGAACATGCCCCTCATCATGAATTTCGGCGATCTTCATCCGGATCGAAGTCGTGCCCACATCAATCACCGCGGAAGGGGTGGCAGTCAGGTCTCGAGTCACACGGGATGAGAGGTCAATCGGAGGCATTTCAAACCGGATAGGTCGCAAGTGATCGAACGTGATGAACCACAACGAATCTGTGGAACGTATTCCCCATGCCAGCCGTTTAGTCGATTCGATTCGATTCGATTCGACTCGAAAATGGTCAGATCGGCGGACACGTGGAAAGATTGTAGCTTACCTCAATGGATTTCCAGCGACAGTGTCCAATGGGAAAAACCCCTCCAGCAAAATCAAAAGTTTCTGGTAGCTTTTCCCGCGCCCACCGCGTGTTTTCCCTCTTCTACCGCTTGTCCCGCATCGCCAACCGATCCAAAATGAGCCCCGGTTTCCCCAATCCAACTACAAACCCAACGCACAAGGTCCAAATTCGTGCCGCCGCATTAAAGTAACCCGACCGTAAAGTGACGCTACCCGAAACAGAACAGTGTCAAACACGAAAACTCCGGCCCCCAACCCCACGAACTCAACGGCCATGAAGATCAGACTCTTCACTGACAACTGACAACTGACAACTGACAACTGACAACTGCCTCCCAAAAGGTTTCCAGCCTCATGTCGACTCCAAAAATGCAGTTCAAGAT
>JBIKZJ010000217.1:0-10518 GCA_044354755.1 Schlesneria sp.
AGATCCCAGGTCACGCCATCGGTCGACGACCAGACTTCGCTGGTGGCACCATGCCCTGCAAGCCGGCCGTTGGTCCAGCCCCCCATCACCCACATGCGATTTTTGAAAGCGATCGTCATCGGCAGGTCACTGTATTTCCAAGGCGCCTCGTTTTGTACGAGCGACCAATTCGACCCATCGCGTGAGCTCCAGACATCGCGTGGTGGCGATTGGAACGAGTCAAACCAGCCCCCCAGAATCCACAGTTGATCCTTAAACACGATTTCACCACTGGAATCACGAGCTCGCCAACCGGCATCCGCTGTGGATTTGACCCAATTGGGAGCTTTTAGTTGGGCTTTTACTTCGGTTTGAGCTTGGACTGGCGGAAGATTCGCCATGGCCAGCAATACCACGAGCATCAAGCGGGGGATCGTAATCATGATGACAGCCTCATCTGGTCAATTCGAACGGTTCTCATCGAGCACCACGCGGCTCGATCTCAGTGATCTCAGTGATCTCAGTAACGGTTTACCACCAAAGATTCAATAAATCGAACTCAATTCGTTCGCCAGCGAAGTCGCCCAAACGTTCAAGTTAACCCGGCGGCCGCGAGCGAATTCCCATTTTAAAAACACAGTTCGGCTGCTCGGGTTCGACTTTTTGTTGGACATCATTTGCGTCGGTGCATGAGGAGTTGAATGTGCGTTCTTTCGTCTTGCGTCGCGCGTGTAATCGATACCACGATTTTTTGAGAGCCACCGGGGGTCCAATACAGAATTGTGGCGGCAAATGTACTTTCGCCCGCATTTCTCACCATCATCGCGCTGGGAGCATCGTCATGAGTACGCACACTAACAACGCTCGCATCGCCAGGCTGCTCTAAATCGAGTGGTTTGGCTTTCGGGTCGAGACCGGCTTTCTCGGCATAGAAACGTAGGACCTTTTGTACAGAGTCTTTGGTGGAGTATTGCCCGGTTCCCTGCGTCGGTGGAACAGCCGTCGGACGTCCTGCTTGGATTAGAAGCGAATCCGGGTAAACCCATTCATCAAACCTCGTTGACGGCTGGAGGGTATCATCAACGGCGATTGCCATTAGTGGCAAGCATAACGCCGTCAATTACGCAAGATTCCTCTTTGAGATCATTTTGTATTCCTTCAGGAAAAAAGGACCAGTTGGATGCCGAAAAAATGCGCGACTCCGGATCCTCTATAATCCGGAGTTCTCAAACCCAGCGACGGAAACCGCTCGCTGCTGCAACCAAGGCACAGCAAACAGCACCGAGGGAAAACGAAAATACCCGACACAAAAGTGATTCTGTGTCGGGTACTTCATATCTATTATGCTGGATCGGATAAATCTCATCCAGCCAGATCGCAATCAGCGTTTCGAGAACTGCGGACTACGACGAGCTTTCTTGAATCCGTACTTCTTACGCTCAACCATGCGGCTGTCTCGTGTCAGAAAGCCATTCTCACTGAGCAGCGGGTGGAAGCTCGGATTGAGGGCTTCCAGGGCACGAGCGATCCCCATGACGATGGCGCCGGTCTGGCCTGTTGTTCCGCCACCGTTGACACGAACCCACAGATCAACATGACCGAGCTTCTCGGTGATCTTAAGCGGTGCTTCAATCATCTGCAGGTCGCGGATGTTTTTGAAGTATTCTTCGAGTTGGCGACCGTTAATCGAAGTGGCACCATTTCCAGGTTTCAACCGGACACGGGCAACCGAGGTCTTACGACGACCGGTACCAATTGCGACGCCGTTGCGATCCAATTTGCCGTGAATCTTCACGACTTGTGGTTCGGGAGCAACAACGACCGCTTCGGGTGTTGTCGAGAAATTCAGTTCGGTGGAATCAGCAGTCGTGTCGTCCATCGGATCCATACTCAACGGAAAGAAAACGGGGAAAAAACAATTGGCTCAGCCTGACAACTATTTCGGCATCAAGTACTGAGGAAACGGTTGTGGCTGTTGAGCCTGATGCGTATGGTCTGGACCAACAAACAGCTTGAGCTTATCCAACATGTGGGTGGCGAGCGCATTCTTGGGGAGCATACGCTTGACGGCCAACTTCAAAATTTCGGTTGGCTTCTTTTCCCACAAATCAATTGCAGGAATCTCACGTTGACCGCTCGGCCATCCGGTGAACCAGACATAACTTTTCTTGGACATCTTGGTGGTGTAATGAGGATGCTTGTCATGAGCCATCCGACCACCCGAAAATTGAATCTTGTCAGCATTGACCACGATGACATAGTCACCGGTATCAACGTGAGGGGTATAGTCAGGACGGTGTTTACCCATCAAGACTGTTGCCAGGCGAGTAGCCAAGCGACCGACCGTCATCCCTTCGGCGTCGATCACCAACCACTTTGCCTGATGGTTCCCACCGGGACCACGATCAGAAGCTTTTAAAAACGTCGTGCCAGGAGCAATCACAGCGTCTACCTTAACCGAAATGCGCAAAATCAATCAAACAACCACCCACTCATTGGGGAACGAGAAATCTAACGACTTACGTTAATTCGTTCAACCGTCAATACTCAGTTTTCATGCCAACTCGGGAAAATGATTCGAAGAATTTCGCGTTTTTCCCTGGAAATCCCTATGCCGCCCGGCCATCTCGACGATAAAACCCGCAAAAAACCGCTGTTTTGATCGTTAAGCCGGAAAGACGGGATCGTCATCGCCGCAACCTCCCGGATCATCACTTGACCACCGGCAAATCCCCGCTTTGTCCGTCTACAGGGTTTTTAGGTACTCCAGCACCGCTTCTTTTTCTTCAGCCGTCAGTTTTTCCGGAAAAAGATGACCGCTAGCACTCTTACCCGGAAGACGGGTTTCAAAGTAACGCCGGCGCTGTGCAGTTGTTTTGGCTGCCGCAGGGATTCGATCAAACTCTTCTACTTCCAGACCGACCCGCTCGCGATCAAAACCGTTGTCACTCCGCTTCCAGATCTTGGGCCGCTGCTTGCTGTTTAAAACGTGCCAAAGGGTCGGTACGGAACCGTTATGAAAGTAGGGGCCACTCGCCCAGATCCCATCCAAGGGTGGAGCCACATATCCCTCAGGATCAACTTCGACGTGATCCTGGCCGAAACGACTTAACCAGCCCTGTTTCATCCAATTGCGGTGTTCTGGCGTCAGTGACTCCATCCGCAGCGGGTCTGTTCCCACTTCTGACAACGGTGTCGTTTGCTGGGCGTATTTTCCGTTTTCTCCATACGTTCCATGGCAGCGGGCGCAATTCTGATTGAAAGCGGTTTCTCCCCGATGGGCGAGTTCTCGATTGATTGCATAGGGGTATCGAGGAACCTCAACCGATTCAATCCATTGACGAATCTGATCAAATTCCGGCTCCCATTCGGTCAGTTGTTCCGGGCTCACACGAGGCAACAGGATGAATTGCATGAGTGGACGAGTCGTCTTCGGGGCAAAGCCGTCGATATACAATGAACTTTTCTTGCGAACATTCCAGAACGGAGGGGCATCCATATCATGATGCACCAGCTTTGGCAGCGTTTTATTCAGGTCGACCGTCATGTCAGGGTTACGAAATGCGCCGAGCACAATCCCGAAGACGACGGCGTTTGTCGTGCCGTTGGTCGCGCTAAGTGGCATCTGCATCGACCCCAGGTCGAGATGAGACAACGGCTTTCCCTGCTGGATTTTGACCGCACGAATGTCCTCACTCAACGTCTGCAGGGCCGTATGGGAATTTGGAAGACCCGGAATGACTTTCCCCGCCACCTTTCCACCATGACAAGCTAGACAATTCATCGACCAGTTCCCCTGCGGGTCAACGATGTACCCCAACGGAGTGGTCGGCTGCCCGTCATCACCGGGGACTGACATCAAACCGTAGTAGGAAAAGGTCAATTTGCGGCGTTCGGCAGGATCCGCCCCCTCTGCTTCCCCCCGCTCGGGTTCGCTCCACACTGTCCAGAGTGCGTTAAACACTTCGTCATCTAAGTCGGGTGGTAGATACGCATGCGTTCGCAGGTTTTCATAACCGAGCGCCGCCGGGGTCAATTCCCCGGCCCGCGCCAACGAGCCTGATTCCATCGAGCCCAACAGACCAATCAATGCAAACAGGCCCAGGGTTCGCACGAATACTCGATCGGCTCGGAACTCCCCAGAATTCGTGAGCCGCTGAGATTGAACTGGGTTGGGGGGCGAACACCAGGCCAGGTCAGCGTCGCTTCGCCCGAATACGGTCACCTCGAGTGCTGCTAAACTCAAGTTTTGCAACGTTTGCAACGTATTGACGACAAACTTCTTCAAGCTTCCGTACTCCCTCTCGAACTCAAATTGGCTCGCGAACTTAAAATTTGTATTTGCAAAATAGAGAACCGCACAGATTCTAAATGGTTAACGGTTTGGCTTTAACTCACCCCGCAGCTTTGGCAGATACGGCGGATTGTTTGGGCTTCGACACTTAGCATTGGATTCTTTCCGGAAAAAATCAAAGCCACGCGGCGATTCCTTGTCGAACCTCAATCGAAAAAGATCTGTAGATTGGCATTCGTCACTTTTCGCGCGGTCGATTTCACAGTATCTTATCTCTTGTGTCCAGAGTGACGACAACTGCCTGCGGCAATCTTCGCCAGGATTGCCAGAAATTCTGACAATCCGCGACGAGTCGCTCTGGTTTCAGCTCGTTTTCATCTTGTCAAAACAGCGGTGATTTGGGAGTTTCTCGACTCCACATCTTCCCGGTGTTGAATTTGCAGAATATTACCCCAATCGGATCTTGGATTCACAGGTTATGCCCGCTGGGGCGACTCAACGCGATTGTCGCGATTGTTTGGACTGCAAATTGTGGTGATTGCCCGATGGTCGGCGGAATCGAATTCCCGGTCCGCTCAGAAAATCAGCAGCCCAGGCTCATAAGGAAAACGTAACGTGGCGTCTGCGGAGGTTTCAGTTCCCCTTATTCGTCCCGCGAAGCCATTGCAGCCTCATCACTTGCTCCCTTCGAGCGAGGTCCTGAAGCGGGATTTGCGTCTGAGCATTCGAGACGGTTCGGCGTACGGCCTGATGATTGGTGCCGGCGAGACCTACCTGCAGGCGTTCGTACTGGCGATTGGGATGGGTGAGGTTTTTGCCGCATTGATCGCGACCCTGCCCCAGTTGATTGGCAGTCTGCTGCAATTGATGTCACCCTGGGCAGTACGGTCGCTCGGTTCTCACAAATGGTGGGTGGTCGCGTGTGCCGGACTGCAGGCCCTTTGCTTTTTACCCCTTATCATTGCCGCCTGGGCGGGACAGATTTCTCAAGCCGCCGTGCTCGTCGTGGTCTCGTTCTATTGGGCAACCAGCTTAGGGACGGGCCCCGCGTGGAACACCTGGCAAGGGACGATCATCCCCCGCGACATCCGCGCTAAGTTTTTTGCTCGTCGGGCGATCCTCTGTCAGGTGACCACCCTGGTTGGGTTTCTGGCAGGAGGTTTTGCCTTGCGAGCTGGCAAGGCGAGCGGAAACGACGTTCAGGTCTTTGCGGTCTTGTTTGGCGTGGCCATGGTCTGCCGCATCATCTCGACCTTCTGCCTATCGCTGCAGAGTGAACCCACTCCCATTCCCCCCGAAATGCGTTTTCTCACCTTGAGCGAGCAATGGCACCGGTTTTCTCGCGGCCCCTCGGGGCGACTGCTCCTCTTCGCCGTCGGGATGCAGGTGGCCGTGTATATCGCGGGTCCGTTTTTCGTGCCGTACATGCTCAAGGAACTCCAATTCCAGTATCACCATTATGCGGTGCTCATTGGGGTCTCGTTTGTCTCCAAGTTCGTCTCGCTCCGCTGGTGGGGGCGTCTGGCACATCGAACCGGGGCACATCGCCTGCTGTGGATCGGCTCGCTGGGATTGGTGCCGCTGGCGGGTGGCTGGGCCATCAGCAGCAATTATTACTGGTTGCTCGTCCTGCAACTGGGAGCGGGTGCCGCATGGGGTGCCTACGAATTGGCATTGGTACTGCTCTTCTTTGAAACGATTCACGAGTCTGAACGAACCAGTCTGCTTACCCTGTACAACGTCGCCAACAGCGTGGCGCTTGCAGCCGGTTCGCTGTTGGGGGCCTTGATCCTAAACGGACTGGGGTTAAATGCGACCTCGTACATGTGCGTCTTCGCCGCCTCGACCCTCTTTCGCGGATTGATGCTGGTTCTGTTACGCCGAGTTCCTGCCGCCCCGATTGTGGTCTCTTGACCGCCATTGTTAACTGACTCACTTGGCGGTCGATGAGACTGCAAGAGATCGACAGCAACGGTATTCGAATTCCGCATGAAATCCCCTCGGCGGCCAAGTCACGCAGCGAGGTTCCGCGCGATGGAATCACGGACCCTGCCGCCCACAAACCGGGAATTCCAAGTGTCGTTGGTGGGATTTTTATTGTCGCCATACACCTGCGGAAACCGCATTGATTTGGCCTGCCTTCCCCGCGAAAAAAAATCCTGCAAGCCGTAGCGCTTGCAGGATCACCATGCGTTTGGGATGAGAAGATAAATGCCGGAACAACAACCCCAGAATGAATCCGCATGGGAAAATCACGAGCCAAAATGAAAGTCACCTGACCTTAAAAACGACACTCGATCACCGCGTCGCTGAAGTACTCGAAGTGCGGTGTCGCCAGCAACGGCGAATCAATGGTTGGCTGCCCGAAGTCGTGTCAGATTCATCAACCTCACCTGTGTCCCCTCTTGTGTCCCCTCTTGATCTGGTCCGAGAAGACCCGGTACAGGCATCCTTTGCAAATACTCGCCGTCGGATTGCAGATCCCAAGCCTGTCGCTGGTCTGCTCGGAGGAGAGTCAGCAGTTCCCAGATGCGCTGCCGCAAATGCCGCGACTCCACGGGCGTCGCAGCTTCGACGCGGCCCGAAAGATTTCGATACATCCAGTCTGCCGAACCGATAAAAAATTCCCCGTCCAAGGGATCGGTCTGACCTGAGGCAAAGTAGAAAACTCGCGAATGCTCCAGGAATCGGCCAATGACCGAGATAATACGGATGTTCTCGGTGAGACCTTTCAATCCCGGCAGCAAGCAACTAAACCCCCGGACGATCAGCTCAATCTGAACTCCGGCCTGCGACGCGGTACATAATGCCTGGCACATCTCGGGATCTTCCAACTGATTCATTTTCGCGACGATCAGTGCCGGCCGACCAGCCTGAGCGTGCTCAATCTCATTTCGGATCAGTTGCAGAAAGCGATTTCGCATGTTTGTCGGCGCGACCAACAACTTTTGAAAGTCTTTTTTCAGCGAGTGTCCTGTTAAGAAATGAAATAAATGCGTCACATCGTTTGTCAGAATCGGATCGCACGTAAAAAGTCCCAAATCCGTGTAGAGCCTCGCTGTTTTAACATGATAGTTTCCTGTACCGATATGGGCGTACGAGCGTAATCCGTGAGACTCCTGACGGACAACAATGGCGATTTTGCTATGCGTTTTGAGCCCCATGACACCGTAAACGACATGAGCTCCCGCCGCTTCGAGTTGCTGAGACCAGTGCAGGTTGCGGGCTTCGTCGAATCTCGCGGTGATTTCGATCACGCAAGCCACTTGTTTCCCAGACTCGGCAGCTCGGATCAAGGAACGGACAAACGGAGTGTCGTCGCCAACCCTGTAGACCGTCATTTTGATGGCCAGCACGGCCGGATCGTCTGCGGATTGTTGGATAAACTTCTCGACCGTCGCATCAAAACTCTCGTAAGGATGGTGGACCAGCACGTCGCCAGCCCTAATCAGGGCCAGCATATCTCCGTCGCGTTCAAGCAGAGCAGGAGGAACCAGCGGTGTCCACGGTTGATCGCGTAGCGCCGGGATCGGCAATGAAGCGATGCCAAACAGCCCCGTATAATCCAAGAGACCGGACAATTCATAGACGTCCGCCTCGCATAACTCCAGTTTCTCCGTCAGCAAACGGATCACCCAAGGGTCTGATTGCGAACCAAAATCAATCCGTACGACCGGTTCAAATCGACGTTGTCGTAACTCCGCTTCGACGGTATCACGAAAGTCGTCGCGTTTCTCTTTTTCCGGCTCGACTTCCGCGTCACGCGTAATCCGAAACAGAGTTTTCGAAATCACTTCCATCCCAGGAAAGAGTTGTTCGAGATGATTTTGCACCGTTTCGAGTAACGAAACAAAATGGCGATCGGGTGATCCGTCAGACCTTAATTCAATCCATGGCGGCAAAGTGGCAGGGACTTTGACGCGAGCAAACATCTGCTGGTCCGATCCCGGCGTGCGGAGCACGATCCCCAAAGAGGTTGATAAGTTCGAGAGAAACGGAAACGGATGGACAGGGTCATACGCCAGTGGAGTCACAACCGGTAATACGTTCTGCTGGAAATACTGGCTGGTCTCGACAATCTGGTCCGCAGTCAGATCGTCCCACTTGAGCAAATGAACGCCATGTTTCGCCAGTGCGGGCCGCAATTGTTCACTGAAGCATTTGTGTTGTCGATCCAGTAAATCGATAACCCGACGACGAATCTCTAACCAAAGTGGATCAACTCCCCTTGATATCCTGGAAATAGGATCATGGGACAGGGGATCATGAGAGCGTAGCCGCAGGGTATCAATCCGCTTCATGAAGAACTCATCGAGGTTCGATGTGAATATCGCCAGAAACTTCAGGCGTTCGAGCAGGGGCGTACGTTCGTCGACAGCCTCGTGCAGCACCCGTTCGTTAAACTTCAACCAACCGAGATCCCGGTCGTAGACCGCTTCTGACCAACGCTCAGGCGGATTATCCTCCGACTGAGTCTGCGGCGAATTCGACATGAATGGAAAATTCCTGGAAAATTGAACGATCACTGACCAAGGATGGCCGTTTGGGCATGCTGGGTCCCTAAACTCGTTACGCCCGCGCCGGGGAGTAGAAAGACGCCGAGGACAAACATGGTTCCCGAGAGCATGATTGCAACAGGGAGGGTGAGGACCCAAGCCAGCGCGATTTTTTTCAATGTCCCCATTTGCAACCCCGAACGATTGGCGTACATCGTTCCCGCGATCCCGGACGACAACACGTGGGTGGTGCTCACCGGTAAGTGAAACGCATCGGCGAGCATAATTGTTGCAGCAGCAACGACTTCTGCGGAAGCACCCTGCGCGTAGGTCAAATGCGTTTTGCCAATTTTTTCCGCGATGGTCACGACAATCCGCTTGTAACCGATCATCGTGCCAATCCCCAGCGCTAAGGCGACCCCCACGATGACCCAATAAGGGACGAACTCGATCGACTTGGAAAAATGCTGGCGGTGTGGTGCGATGGCTTGCAGAGTCTTCGGAGCAATCTCCGCTTCCCCCACGTGTTTGCGGAACCGAAAAATCGCCTCGCGAACTTCCCAACGATCCGAGGGGGTGACCTCAGAGAACGATCGCTTGCCATCAAGCATGGAAACGATCGGAGCCAGGTCGGCATTGATGATCTGGGACTGCTCTGGGTGATCCTGCTCAATGATCTCGCTGATCGTGATCGCCGCCTCACGCATGTTTTTCGCCAGGTCAGCATGGTGAACGTCCAGCGCATAATACGTCGGAAGAAAACCAATCAACACCAGCAGGATCAATCCCATCCCCTTCTGGCCGTCGTTCGATCCATGAGCAAAACTGACACCACCACAAGTTGCGAGCAGCACACCGCGAATCCAACTCGGAGGCTCGTCACCCTCACCGGGAGGATGATAAAGATTGGGGTTCTTGAAGACGAGTTTCATCGCTAACAGCATGAGCGTCGCCGAAACAAAGCCGATCAAGGGAGAAATCAAGAGAGCCATGCCGACTTTTTCGACCTGAGCCCAATTGACCCCGTAGAAAGGGTTACCCTTGGTCAACAGACTATTGGCCATTCCCACACCAATGATCGAACCGATCAACGTATGCGAACTCGATACGGGCAAACCCATCCACCACGTACCTAGGTTCCAGATCACCCCGGCTAAGAGCAATGACAGCACCATCACAATCGCTCGCATCGACGAACTGTCGATCAACAGGTCGACCGGCAACAGATTCACGATCGCGAAGGCCACCGCCGTTCCTCCCATCAGTACGCCAAGGAAGTTGCAAAACCCCGAGAAAATCACGGCGGGGGTTGGCCTCAGCGTGTTGGTATAGATGACGGTTGTGACCGCATTGGCCGTATCATGAAAACCATTGATAAATTCGAAACCGAACGCGACGAAAAGTGCGAACGCGAAACCCAGCTGATGTTGCAAAGAGAGTTGGCTGACCGCATCCCAGAATGTCGTTTCCATCGTGTCGCCGCCTTAAATTTTCGTGTAGCCGACTTTAATTGGAAGAACTGTCCCATCGCGCACTATCGAGATCATACACGCAGGAATTCGGTTCTGGCTCACCATTCAAAGCGGAATTCATCAATTTTTCACTAAACTGATCCACGAGAAATGAGTAGTCCGGCATCACTGATTCATCGGGACGGAAACCCCAGGTTTACTCGATGTCACGGCGAAGTGATCACACGTTGACAGCAAGTCCCTGGTTAGAAGTTCCATTGCAACTGGAATCGGATGA
>JBIKZJ010000014.1:0-33372 GCA_044354755.1 Schlesneria sp.
CTTTCCTTCGCGTGTTACTTCCAGCAGACGAGGTTTGTCCCCCGCCTCTGTCAGCAGAATGTTGCCGTTCGCTAACGGCTGAACCGTATTGACTTCTGACTGCGTCCCCTTGAATTCGAAAACCGTTTTTCCCTCACGCGTCACCTCGACCACGGACCCCCCGTCATTTGATTTGGAAACAGCCAGCAGCAGATTGCCATTCGGCAGCACCCAGCCGTCACGTGTCGATTTGGGGTACGACCAAAGAACTTTGCCGTCACCATCCTGCAGATAGGTTTCGCCACCGGTTGCGAGAAAGGAATGCGTGATTTTCGCGCCGTCCTCGGCCTGAACCGAAGCCAACGCCAGCAAAATGCCTAAGACAATCGCGGTCAATCGAGTGTACATCAAACGAACTTTCTGATTTTTCAAAAGGAAGCATCAAGAATTTGAGTCAGGGTGACGAATCCGCCGTAGACAAGTCAAGCGCAGTTCAAACACGGTCGTTGCAGGATCTGGTTTCAAAACACGGTTCACGGACAACTGGACCCCCCATGAAAAAATGTTATCCTTAAAAAAACGGATTTTTGCCACCAATTCACTCATTGAAAATTCAACAGGCTTCAAGCTCCATGGATCTTTCTCATTTTCTACCGGCAACAATCGTACTTGCGGATTACACGTGGCGACCGGGAAACGGTGCACGCTGGATCTGGTGGATTTCTGCCGCGCACTTGATTGCAGCGTGGCTTTGTTTTCGGGCCGCAAAAAACGAGCATTCTGCATGGGACGTCAAACGAACCTCAGGACTTTCCCAGTTCTGGGTTGTACTCACCCTCTTCATGCTAGCCTTATTTCTGAATAAAATCCTGGACCTGCAGTCGGTGGTCACGCTCGTTCTTCGCAAGCAGGCCTACGCCGAGGGATGGTACGCCAAACGTCGCTCAATCCAATTGATCTTTACAGTGATCTCAATCGCGATCGGGGTGATGGGCCTGATCGTCAGCTATTACTGGCTACGCGGCTATTGGCGACAACGGAGTCTCGCCTACTTCGCGGCTGCCTGCCTGTTCATCTTAGTCGTCATTCGGACGGCCTCGTATCACCCGGTCGATGTCATCCTTTACTTGCAGCCAGGGCTCGGCAATCGAGTCAATGCCGGCCTGGAACTGGGTGGCGCACTCTTGGTTTCGATCGGAGCGTTTCTCAGTCATCGATCGATGGCGCGCCCCGCTCATGGAAGTGCTGTCCGACACAATTGACGCTTGAGAGACTCGCCACGATACTGCACGCTTCATAAGGGAAGAAACATGTCAAACTGGGCAGACTATGCAGATCGACTCACGCTGCAGGCTCGAAAAGCGTCGAGACAACTGGCGATTGTCACGGGTGAGCAAAAACAACGCTGGCTACATCGCTCGGCCGAATTGCTGATGCAGCATGTCGAGCAAATTGTGGAAGCGAACAAACGCGATTTGCAGGCGGCACCCGGTTATGGATTGAATGCCGCTGCGGTTGATCGCTTAACACTGACCCCCGCACGACTGCAAACGATCGCCAAGGGACTCGGCGAAGTCTCGGCATTGCCAGATCCGGTGGGTGAGATTTTTGAATCGACCGTTCGCCCGAATGGTCTCTTGGTAACGCGGGTTCGCGTCCCACTCGGAGTCGTTTTTTTTATCTACGAATCCCGACCCAATGTCACCATCGATGCCGCTTCGTTGTGCATAAAAAGTGGAAATGCAGTGATTCTGCGAGGTGGCAAGGAAGCCCTGCATAGCAACGTCGCCCTGTATCAGGTTCTGCGCCAGTCGCTGGTCGAAACGGGCTTGCCAGAACATGCGGTCCAGTTGGTGGAGACAACCGAGCGGGATGTCGTTGGTGAGCTGCTGAAACGTGGCGATCGGATCGATGTCACGATCCCTCGCGGCGGAAAATCGTTGATCGAACGGGTCGCCAACGAGGCGCGGATGCCGGTCATCAAGCATTTCGACGGGATTTGCCACGTCTACGTGGACGAGTCTGCAGATCACCAGATGGCCCTGGCGATCTTGAAAAACAGCAAGTGTCAGCGACCCGGTGTCTGCAATGCCGCAGAGTGTCTGCTGATTCATCAAGCAATTGCCGAACAATTTTTGCCAAAAGTTGGCCTCCTCTTGCAGCAGGAGGGTGTCGAAGTCCGAGGTTGTGAACAGACCCGGCGGTCAATCCCCACAGCCAAACTGGCGACGCGTCAAGACTACCAGACCGAATATCTCGATCTGATTCTTTCTGTCAAAGTGGTTGAAGACCTGTCGGCAGCAATTGAACATATTGACGAATTCAGCTCGCATCATACCGAGGTGATCATCACGAATGATCTGAAATCGGCGAACCGATTTACCTCGGAAGTTGATTCGGCGGCGGTGATGGTCAACGCCAGCACCCGATTCAATGATGGGGGTGAATTTGGGTTGGGGGCCGAGATTGGGATTTCGACCGATAAGTTTCACGCTCGCGGCCCCTGTGGTTTGCGAGAATTAACGAGCTACAAATGGGTTGCCCATGGAGCTGGACAGATTCGATCGTAGACAATTCGATCGTAGACAGTGTAGACAGAAGGGAGTCTCACGATGGGGAGTAGCTTGAGTCGCGCGGAAATGGAGGCGATTCTGTCCGGACTGGATTTGTCTCTCTCGGAAAACGCGTTGCCAACCCCCGCACCTCCGCTCCCCCCGCTCGAACTCGACGACTTCGAGCAGGGCTCGTCAATCCGGCGCGGGCCCAGTGACGCAATTCGCCTGGAATTGATGGCCGCCAGCCGAACAGTACAAACCGCCATGATGCGGATGTTGAAGACGCCCGTCGTCGTCACGTTTGTGACGGCCGAACGATCCACTGGCAAAAACCTGATCGCCACCCCGGATGCCCCCACTTGCCTCGCCCTGTTTCGTTCGACCTCCACACCCGAAGTCTGGTTGGTGGAAATCCGTCATTCGCTGGCGATTGCCATGTTGGATTGTCTTTTAGGCGGGCAACCCTCGGCCATAGAACCCCCCTTGTTGCGGCCGTTTACCGAACTGGAAACAAGCCTTATCGGCAAAGCACTGTCGATATTTCTGCTGGGACTTCATGGCCAACCGCTGCAGACAGATTCGCTGCAACTGGTGAAGCTGATCTCCGATCGGACCTCGCCCGAAGAACTAAGCCTGCATGATGAATTCGTGCGGATTGAGTTTGATGCGGTCTGCGGCCCCTGCCAGGGTCAGTTACAACTTTGCGTCCCCTTGAAAGCCATCCCCCCAACTTCCATCCTTTCGCAGATTCCTCCGGATGAATCCCATCGTCGAAAGCAACGCGACAATCCAAAGCGGCCGGTGGTGGTAACCGCCTGTGTCGCAAGATTGAATCTCCAGGCTTGCGATCTCGCCGAATTAAACCCGGGCGATATTCTGCTGACCGAAACCGAATCGACCGCTGAGATGAGCCTGGAAGTCGATCAGCAGGTGATATTCCGTGGAACCGCAGCGCAAAGCCATGGACACAAAGTCTTTCTGATAACGACACCGGTTTCGACCGCAGCGGAAGAGGAAATTTTCCAGGCCGATTTGAAGCGACCGAAAATCGAATAAATGCGTTGTCAGGAAAGGGCTTCTTGACGGTTGACACGTATCGGGCTAATACTATGTGGATCGTTGAACTTACGCCCGGGATGCCGCCGGGGGAATCCGACTCAATTTCAGGAGATCGCAGCAATCGAAACAACGCATCGAATTAACGACCAGATTCGACTCTCGCCGATTCGAGTCGTCGATCAAGAGGGGAAAATGCTGGGGGTGATCCCCACGTCAGAAGCGATGAGAACAGCAATGGATGCTGGTCTGGACTTGGTAGAAGTGGCTCCCAACGAGCGCCCGCCAGTCTGCCGAATTATGGACTACGGCAAGTTCAAATACGAGCAGAAACGCAAAGCAGCGAACTCTGCGAAGCAGCATCAGGTTCAATTGAAAGAAATTCGTCTCCGCCCCAAAACCGGCGAACACGACATTGATTTCAAGGTCAAGCAGGCACGTGAGTTCCTGATCCACAAGGACAAGGTCAAATTTAACGTCCAGTTCAAGGGTCGCGAAAACGCGCATCATGATCGTGGACGCGAAATGCTTGCCAGTATCATCGAACAACTTCAAGATGTGAGTAAAGTGGAAAAAACACCTTCGATGGAAGGGGGCCGCAACATGACGGCCGTACTGTCACCCAAAGCATAACCTCACCGTCGGAAAGCATCTCCTCAGAGACGGGCCGTTGGCATCGCTGGCAGTCAGCGTTCAATTCAGCAGCCATTCAAAATGGGAGTTCAGGGAGATTCGGGGGATTCCTGCTCTTGGCTCGCTGGTTTTTTCGGGAATCCAGAGACTCGCGGAAAGACGGTTACCCTTTCAAATCACGCAGATCGGGACCGTTTTCAGATTAAAAGAGTCTTTCGCTGGAAATTTCTGTCGATATTCGTCTATACTCCGCACCCCACGCAATTCGGGGATGTGAGATCGTCGGTTGGGGAACTCGCATCGCAGTCATTGAATCCAAGGAATTACGGCTATGCCGAAGCAAAAAACGCATAAAGGGATGAAGAAGCGGTTCAAAGTGACCGCTTCGGGTAAGGCCAAGTGCCGTAGCGCATACCGTGGTCACTTGCTCAGCCACAAGTCGAGCAAGAGAAAACGCCAGAACCGATGTGATACCGTGCTTGTAAAAGCCGATGCTGCAATGATTTGTGACGCCCTACGGTCCGCCGGTCGTTAATCGGCACTGGGGTTGTTCTTCGTTAGTCCGGATTCTGTTCTCATCAGCGAATGTCATCATGCGAATTAGTTTTAGCGTTGCCCGTCGTCGATCTCACAAACGCTTGTTTCGTGAGGTCAAAGGTAGCTACGGCGGCCGAAAGAATCTGTTGCGACTGGTTAAAGAGACCGTCGTTCGTAACCGCGTGTTTGCTTATCGCGATCGCCGGAATCGTAAACGAGAGTTCCGCGCTTTATGGATCGTACGAATCAAGGCCGCAGCCGAAATGCGAGGTCTCTCGTATTCCCGATTCATTCACGGCTTGACCCTCGTTGACATTAAGCTGAATCGTAAGATTCTCAGCGAGATGGCCATTCACAGCCCAGAAGTGTTTGACGAAGTCACGTCGCTGGTGCGTGAAGGGCTGAAAAAGGCTGGACACGCGGTCTAAGACCCGGTTTTTCCAGGATGTATTCATCGAGACACTGCCCCATACGAATTCTGCGGGGTAGTGTCTTTTTGTATTATTCGCCAAGGTATGTCATGGAACTCAGTCAGATATTTGCGGCGTTCCAGCAGGATGCATTGGCGGCGATTTCGTCTGCCACCACTGCCGAGGCCATCGAGCAGGTCCGGATCGAGTTTCTCGGCAAAAAGCAGGGGAAACTCAAAGATCTGCAATCCAACCTCAGCAAAGTCCCGCCCGAACAGCGGCCTGAGGTGGGAAAGCGTTTTAACGAAGTCAAAGATGCCGTCACTTATGCTTTGGAAGAGCGTCAGCAACAGCTGATCAAAACTAAGGTTGTTGCAAGTGCCATCGATGTCACGCTGCCGGGGGTTCGCCCACTCACCGGTAAGCTTCATCCCTTGACTCAGACGATCAACGAATTCCAGGAAATCATGTCTCGTTTCGGCTTCGAGGTCGAAGATGGCCCCGAAATCGAAGACGAATATCACAACTTCGTTGCCTTGAATATTCCTGACGATCACCCTGCTCGTGATCCGCTCGACAATTTCTATCTGGCGACTGCTGGAGTTGCCGGGGCTGGAATAGCCGGGGCGGGGGGTGGGCCCCGGCTACTGCGAAGTCAAACTTCGACAATCCAGATTCGGACCATGGAAAATCGCAAACCCCCGATCCGAATCGTCTCGGTCGGTCGGGTTTATCGCCCGGATGAAATCGATGACACACACCACCTGATGTTCCATCAGATGGAAGGGCTTATGGTTGGCCCTGATGTCACGATGGCCTCACTCAAGACCGTATTGCGACTCTTTGCTGCCGCGTATCTGGGCGAAGATGTCCACGTCCGGTTTCGTCCCTCGTTTTTCCCGTTTACCGAACCCAGCGTCGAATTCGATGTGCAACGGGGTGACGGCTGGCTGGAATTGGGTGGAGCGGGAATGGTAGACCCCAACGTGTTACGAGCCGTCGGCTACGATCCGGACGAAGTCAGCGGGTTTGCCTTTGGATTAGGAATCGCCCGTTTTTGTATGATGCGGCATGGGATCAAGAATATTCGACATTTTTACTCGAACGACCTTCGCTTCCTCCAACAGTTCTGAACGGATGGACTGATTCATGATCTACATCAATGTGGTTTTGACCGTAAAAGAAACGCAGGACATCCCCGAGATTCAGGGGTTACTGGCCGAACAAGGGCGTTTATCTCGGCAAGAGCCTGGCTGTCTTCGTTTCGAAGTTTATCATTCGCAAACGAACCCCCTTGTTTTTCTCTTGAACGAGCACTGGTCCGATCAAGCCGCGATTGATGCACATCGCAAGGCAACCGCTTACACGACCATTTATGTTCCCCAGGTCTTGCCGCGAGTTGACCGGGTTCCACACCCCTCATCACTCGTCGAATAGATCATTCGTGGAATAGCCACCCCTTCAACGGATACACCCGCTGGGTCCGCGATTCGAGTTGCCCCCGTTCTCCAAGGTTGCTCCTCATCCGGCCTGGTCCACTTTGATTCCATTTTCTCTTTGTCTCTTTGATGGCGAAAACCCAAGATGTCTCAGCTCAACAAATACAGTTCCCGAATCACTCAGCCCCGTTCGCAAGGGGCCTCGCAAGCCATGCTTTACGCCACCGGCATGACCCGCGAAGACATGGATAAGGCGCAAGTCGGGATTGCCAGCGTCTGGTACGACGGCAACCCCTGCAATATGCATCTCAACAAGCTTGCTGAAAAAGTCAAAGAGGGTGTCAATGCCGCAGGCCTCTGGGGTATGCGGTTTAATACGATTGGGGTCAGCGACGGGATCTCCATGGGGACCGACGGCATGTCGTACTCGTTGCAATCACGCGATATCATCGCGGACAGCATCGAAACCGTCATGTCCGCGCAGTGGTACGATGCCAATATCTCCATCCCCGGCTGCGATAAAAATATGCCCGGCTGCGTCATGGCGATGGGACGACTGAATCGTCCGGCCCTCATGATTTACGGCGGAACCATCAAGGCCGGTTGCATCCCCCTGCATCCAAAACTCGACATTGTTTCGGCTTTTCAATGTTATGGCGAGTACATTACCGGGAAGATCACCGACGAAGAACGACAGTCCATCGTCGAACACAGTTGCCCAGGAGCGGGTGCTTGCGGTGGAATGTACACCGCGAACACCATGGCCTCGGCGATTGAAGCCATGGGGATGTCCCTCCCCTACAGCTCGTCGATTCCTGCCGAAGATCCCCTGAAACTGGGGGAATGCATCGCCGCGGGTAAGGCGATCCATAAGCTGCTCGAAATGGATCTGAAGCCCCGCGACATCATGACCCGTGCCGCCTTTGAAAACGCGATGGTCCTCATCATGGCGACCGGCGGATCGACCAATGCGGTCCTGCACTTGATCGCCATGGCACGTTCGGTCGATGTCCCCCTCACGATTGATGACTTTCAAACGGTCAGCGATCGAATCCCCTACATCGCGGATCTCAAGCCCAGCGGCAAATACGTCATGGAAGATCTGCATCATGTTGGCGGAACCCCCGCCGTGATGAAGTACCTGCTCGAACACGGACTGCTTGACGGCACCTGTATGACCGTCACCGGCAAGTCGGTTGCCGAAAACCTGAAAGAACTCCCCGGCCTTGCTGCAGGTCAACGCATCATTCAGCCCATCGATCAGCCCCTTAAAGAATCGGGACACATCCGCATCATGCGTGGCAACTTCTGCCCGGATGGTGCAGTGGCCAAGATCACGGGAAAAGAAGGACTCGTCTTTTCCGGAACCGCTCGGGTATTCGACTCGGAAGAACTGATGCTCAAAGGGCTTGAAGATGGCCTCATCCACAAGGGTGACGTGATCATTATCCGCTACGAAGGACCTAAGGGAGGTCCGGGAATGCCCGAAATGCTCACCCCCACCTCGGCCATCATGGGTGTCGGCCTGGGGGCCGATGTGGCTCTCATCACCGACGGACGGTTCTCGGGTGGTTCGCACGGATTTATCGTCGGCCACGTCACCCCGGAAGCTCAAGAGGGTGGCCCGATTGCACTCGTCCAGGACGGAGACCAGATCACCATCGACGCCAACTCTAACCGCATCGATCTGGATCTCAGCGAAGCGGAACTCGCAAAACGGCGCGTCTCCTGGAAGGCTCCTGAATTAAAATCCAAACGAGGGACACTCTATAAGTATATCAAAAACGTAAAAAGTGCCTCGGAGGGTTGCGTGACCGACGAGTAATCAGACGTACCCGTCGACAGACCGGCCTGACGAGCAGGCAAATCTGACGAAGCAGACCGGCCTGACGAGCAGCAGACAGGGGGAATCGTGTCGGAAGCCAACCTGAACGAACTCGAACCCGCGTCGCATGGCGAGGAAGCCAATCCCGGATGGATTGGCTTTCTTGGACGAGCGTTGGGTCCCATCGTTTTTCTACTGATCCTGTGGGCTCCTGCCCCCGTCGGCTTGGCACCCGCCGCCCAGCGACTGTTGGCCGTCACACTCTGGATGGCAATCTGGTGGGTCACCCAGGCCGTCCCGATTGCCGCCACCAGCCTGTTACCGCTGGCGCTCTTTCCCCTCTTGGGAATTCAATCCGCCAAGACAGTCAGTCAATTGTATCTGGGTGACAGCTCGTTTCTGTACCTCGGCGGCTTTATCATTGCCCTGGGAATCGAACGCTGGGGACTGCATCGCCGCCTGGCCCTGTTAACGGTCAATGCTACCGGCACAACCCCTCGCCACATCGTTTTGGGATTCATGCTGGCCACCTTCGGGCTCTCGATGTGGATCAGCAACACCGCCACCACCTTATTGATGCTCCCCATTGCCTTGGCATTACTAAAATCCCTGGAAGAAATTCCGGTTACGGCCGATTCTCAAGCACCGGGACTTGCTGCCGATCCCCATTTTGCACATCTTGCCTTAGCCCTGACGCTGGGAATTGCCTACGCGGCGAGCATCGGTGGACTGGCAACCCTAGTAGGGACACCCACCAACCTGGCATTCATCGATATTTGGAATCGATCCTTTCCCGACCAGCCCGCCATTTCCGCATCTCAGTGGATGCTGACCTGGACCCCCTTCGGTTTCGTTTTTCTGCTCTGCGCCTGGTGGATTCTGGTTTTTGGAATGCAGACACCCGCCGGATTCGATCGCTTCGATCGTTCGTACTTCCGCAAGCAATTACGAGAACTCGGACCCATGCGGTTTGCCGAATGGGTCATGCTGACATTGTTTATCGCCACGGCACTTTTGTGGTTACTACGGACCGATTTCACCTTCGGTGATTGGGTTCTGGTACGAGGCTGGGGAGGGACGATGGCTCGGTGGCTCCAAGGCTTGGGTGTCCCCGCCGGAAAGTCGAACGAGTATATCAGCGATGCGACCGTCGCCATGGCGGTCGCCTCTCTGATGTTCGTGGTTCCTGTCAGTCGCACGAGTAGCGGCCAAGTCCGTTATTTGATGGATTGGGAAACCACCTCCCGCATCCCCTGGGGAATTTTGTTGCTCTTCGGCGGTGGCTTTGCCATTGCCGGTGCGTTTGAATCCACAAAATTATCCGAATGGGTCGGTAGCGTTTTCCGGCACGTGGCGGAAGGGCAACCAACTTGGGTGCTGGTGACAGCGGTCTGCACGCTCTTGACGTTTTTGACCGAGTTCACCTCGAACGTCGCGACGGTCAACACGGTCCTGCCAATTATCGCCGCTGCATCCGTCGCCCTGGGTGTTGATCCGCGACTGTTAATGATTCCCGCCACGGTTTCGGCAAGCTGTGCCTTCATGCTGCCAATCGGCACCCCTCCCAACGCGATCGTCTTCGGCACGGGGCGGATCAAGATGGTGCAAATGGCCGGTTATGGCCTGATCCTGAATGTACTCGGCGTGATTCTTGCCGTGACGGCGGTTTACGTTTTAATGATTCCACAATTAGGGATTCCGGTCCCGTAATCGATCCAGATCGATCGAAATCCAGGTCGAAAATCACCAACCGAGAACGTCCGTCATGGCCCCCGTTCGTCAAAAAACCATCGTGATCACGGGATCAACACGCGGATGCGGGCGAGCACTCGCCGCCCGTTTTATCGAAGCGGGCCACCTTGTCATCGGATGCGGACGTTCTGCAGACTCGATCGCCGAGATGAAACGCGCGTACAGCGAACCGCATCGGTTTGACGTGGTGGATGTGGCAGATCACCAGCAGGTTGCCGCCTGGGCGAAGTCGGTCCTCGAATACGACCGTATCCCGGACCTGCTGATTAATAATGCAGCGATCATCAACCGTCCCGCCCCGCTCTGGAAAATTACGGCGGAAGAATTTCAGCAGATTGTGAATATCAATATTGTCGGCACCGCGAATGTGATCCGCGAGTTTGTACCCGCGATGGTACAGCGTCGGCGGGGCATCATCGTCAACTTCAGTTCCGGCTGGGGGCGCTCCACATCACCTGAAGTCGCCTCGTACTGTGCCACCAAGTATGCGATCGAGGGCCTGACCTCCGCTCTCGCCCAAGAGCTACCCTCGGGGATGACCGCAGTCACCCTCAATCCCGGGATTATCAATACCGAGTTATTACAATCTTGCTGGGCCGAGTACGCCCATCAGTATCCATCACCCGAAGAATGGAGCCACCAAGCAGCCCCCCGCATCCTGCAGTTCCAGCCCAGCGATAACGGACGATCACTGAGCATCGAATAGAGCACTGGCTGCGAAACCAGGAACATAATCGTTCCTGATTTGGGCTGTCAAAACCTGCCAGCTCATGGTGGCATGGAAAAACCGCGACGCTCGGCTTCTGTGGCGATGTGAAATCGCTGAATCGTCGGTTTCAGGAATTGGCGTTCGTTGTTTGACGAGGGTAACACATTGGCGGCAAGTTCCCCGCTGCGATCATCGAGTGCTAATCCGGTGATCGCAGCGATCGGAAGATGGTGGCTGATCGCAAGTTCCTCCGTCACGAGGTTCCAGATGTAAGCATGCGAATCAGATAATCCGTATTGTAAGGCGACCAATTGCTGGTCGTCTGCGGTAAAACGGAAGACGCTGATTCCCTCTGTGGGGCTCAGTATTGGTTGTTCGATTCCGGTCTCCACGTTCCAGACGGTCAGGGTTCCCCATCCTGTGTACAGCATGCTCGCCACGACGGTGGTGAGAATGATGTCTCGTTTGTGGCGGCGAACCGAAAGGGGATCAGGGTCTTCACCGGGGCGAAGCCAGATCGCGCGTCCGAGAATCGCCAAACCGACCGTGCCCCAGCCACCAACCCAAATCATCGTAGAGAAGGATTATACAGCGAGGGGCTGCACAATCCGAATAACGATGGCCAAGAATGGCAAGATCGAGGGAAACGCCAACTTGAAAAAGGAGGCTCCCGGGCGAGACCATTTCCAGCCCAGCCAGAGCAGTAGGGCCGTCAAAATGAGCACCCCCACCATGATCAGCAGGCCAAAGAGGAGGGCCATTCCCAGTCCGGATCCATACGTATTCATGGTGATTTACCCAGATCAGCACAGTTGGAAAAACGAGAAGGCCGCTGTTTGATACCATCAAACAGCGGCTTTCTCAGAGCGTTTACGCAAAAGAGACAATCAATCGCCCCGCAGGGTAGTTTTTCCCCGCAAAGCGAAGGAATGATCGTCATTTTTACAAAGAACCCGTTGGTTCCTGTGCGCTGGCAAATTGTTACGACAAACCACTCCGCGAAAATCCCTGAATGCAAGAAACCGCAGAATTGATCCGGAGGGGCTGGCAGATCGTTGTTTCAAGGGGAAACGGGTGACTACTCGGCAATGATTCCGGCGAGGCGATCGGCCTTGCGCTGGACGACGGCGGCGTTGTTGGCTTCGGTCTGGGCCACGGCAGCCAGGCGTCGGCGGATGGTCCGAATATTCGCATTCAGCGAACGCCATTTGGTGTTACGCTTGAAATGGATCTCGGTTAAACCTTTTTCTCGAAGGGATTGGGTAAACGCTGCAATATCCGCATTCGCGGCTTGCAACTGTCGTTCGAGTGTACTTCGCGACAAAGGCATGACGGGGGCTCTTTCACGGGTCCTGGACTATAAATTCCGCAGCGGACTTCAAACCATCGGCTTTTATGACCAGCGGAAACAGAATTCTGCACATCAGAACACGAGATTCTACAGATGTCCCCCTTGTCTGCAACCCTGCTTGACCGCTTCACCAGCGCATTTGCGACCGAATTGCCAACTCGATCCCCCAATTCTACCCCCTTTTCCCTTGTTTCTTCGGCAAAGCGAACCTGCTTCCGATGTCAGAACTCGTTTTCATGAAAAGAGATACAACGGAAAGTTCCCTTTTTGTTTCGGATTTGGTATTCTGCCCCTGCATTTGGCAGGTCCCGATCGCCAAAATCTGCGGTGACTCGCCACGATCCGGATTTCGAAGGATACCAAAATGTTCAACCGACTCATTCACACCCTAATACTCGCAATCATACTCGCGCTCCCCGCAACGGCGGAACTCGTCAGGGGCGAGGGGCTGGCGCAAATCGGCGATCGCAAAATCGGTGATTCCATCATCGATCTGCGGTTTAAAGATATTCGTGGCCTGAACCGATCGCTGGCGGATCTCGGAAAAAAACAGGCGTATGTTTTTGTCTTCACCACGACCCAATGCCCGCTTGTCCGCCGTTCAATCCCCAAATTGGTCGATCTGGATCAGCGATTTGGGCCACAGGGGGTGCAGTTCGTTTCGGTGAATGTCGGGCTGGAAGAGACGCTACGCGATGTCGCCGCACAGGGACTCGACTTCGAAGCCTCGTTCCCGTTTGTCAAAGATGCCGAGCTTTCGTGCGTGAAATTGCTGGGTGTGAAGCGGACTCCCGAAGTGGTCGTTCTGGATGCCGATAAAAAACTGGTTTACCGTGGCCGGATTGATGATCAGTTGCGCCTAGGAGGCGCGCTCCCCGCACCGACGCGGAAGGATCTGGAAGAGGCGCTGAATGACGTGATCGCGGGGCGTCCAGTGGCTGTTGCCGAAACGCCGGTCGATGGTTGTTTGATCGAAATGCCCCAGCCACCGGACGGTGATGCACCGGTGCCGACGTTTCATCGGGATGTCGCACCGATTTTGAATCGGCGGTGTGTGGTCTGTCATCGTGAACAAGCGGCGGGGCCGTTTTCGTTGACGACGTTTGCCGAGGCGAAGTCGCATGCCGAGATGCTGGCCGAAGTGGTGGTCGACCAGCGGATGCCGCCGTGGTTTGCTAACCCGAAGCATGGGACCTACCAGAACGATCCCTCGTTGACGCGACAAGAACGTGACACGCTGGTGGGCTGGGTTCGGTCGGGGGGGAAAGAGGGGAATCCGGGTGAAGCTCCGAAACCCGTCGAACCTCCTGTTTCTGGCTGGCGGATTGGTGAGCCGGATCTGGTGGTTTCGATGCTGGCGGACCATACGATCCCGGCCACCGGGTTTGTGGATTACCGTCATGTCCTGTTGCCGGCGTTATTTTTGAACGATACCTGGCTCGAAGCGGTCGAGATTCGCCCGGACAATCCCAGCGTCGTTCATCACTGCAATATGGCTTATGTCACCAGCAAAGGGGCCAGCCAAAAGACGTTCATCACGGGGCACGTTCCGGGGGGACAGCCGATGGAGCTGAGCCGATTTAACAACGGGACGGCATTTCTGATTCCCCAATTTTCTTCGCTGGGTCTGGAGATTCATTACACCACGACGGGGAAGGAAGAGCGGTGTCGGATTTCGGTCGGATTTCGGTATCCGCGTCAGACTGTTCACAAACAGCTGAAGCATTTTTTGCTCGACCCACGCCGAATTGCGATTGAGCCGGGTCATGGGGCGTTTCCGATCCGGGCCAGCCAGACCTTGAAGGAAGACGTTACGCTGCTGGGGCTGTTCTCGCACATGCATGTCCGCGGAAAAGACATGACCTTTTATGCGGAATCCCCTGGTCAGCCCCGCAAGACGTTGCTGCAGCTGCCGAACTACAACTTTGGGTGGCAGCTGGCCTATGAATTTGTACCGGGCCAGCAGCGACTTCCTGCAGGGACCCAGTTAGAGGCGGTGGCCCATTACGACAATTCGGCGTTCAACCCTTATAACCCCGATCCAACACGAACGGTTCCGTATGGGCTGCAAACTTATGACGAGATGTTCAATGGATACGGGTTTTATGTCTCGGACGATGAAGACCTCAATCTGACCATCGACCCCAAGTTGGGTGCGGTTCGCCGTTGAGGGTAGCCGTGAGCCGGGGGAGGCGGATCGTGCATCGTTCGCTTCGTCTGTCACGTTCCGTTTGGGCCCAGGTGACGAGTCTACCAGTCGATCGCCAGCATCAGGCAATTCAAGCCGCTGCCGATCCCCAGGAATCCGACCCGATCACCACGATTGAGAAAGCCTCGTTCGTCAGCGATGGCGGCGGTGAGTGGCAGCGAGACGGTGCCGATATTTCCCAGGTAGGGATAGGTGCAAAAGTCTTTATCCAGCGAAATCCCCAGTGCATTGAGCACCTGATCCCGATGTCCTTTTCCCACCTGATGACAGATGACTTTATCGATCTGATCGGACGAGAATCCGACTTTGCTGAGGAATGATCGCCAAGTATTCAATCCCAGGTCGACCCCATGCTTGAGCACGCTGATGGAGTCGGTCTGCATGAATTGCGTGAAGGCGTGTGACAGCCGTGAGGGGAGAATGCCGCTCACTTTTTCTTGCACGAGAGTGGGGAGCAGGCTGCCGAACTTGGTATGCGTCACGGATGTGGGGAGGATCGCATCGACTTTGCTGACCGCAGCCGGAATCAGGGATTCAAAACCCCAGCGGCAGAGGGCGTGATGCTCGGGAGCGGCCTTGGTGACCCCGCCTAATAGTCGATGGCTTTTCTCGCGGGAAAACGATCCGTCTGTCAGCAGGACCGCGACCGCTCCTGAACCACCGGTCAGCGTCGCGATCGACTTGGTGAAGGAATCCATGGTCATGTCCTCGAGCAGTCGCTGGATCGAATAGTCGATGATTTCCCGTGCCGTTTCGCAGGAAACGACCATGCCCGCCCGGATCTGGCCGAGTTCAATCCGGTTGGCGATATCGACCATCCCGTTGAGGACCCCCAGACAGGCATTGCTGACATCGAAGACCGAGGCGTCAGGGCTGATGGTCAGGTTGGCGGCGACGCTGCAGGCGGTCGCAGGTTCGAATTGCTCACGGCAGACACCGGCGTAAATCATGACCCCCAGATCCCGCGCGGCGACATTCGAATTTTCCAGGGCCCGGCGCGCTGCTTCGGTTGCACCGTCGCTCAGCTTATGACCGGCGGGCCACCAACGTCGTTCCTTGATCCCGGTCCAGGCTTCCAGTTGCCCGGCAGGAATTTTGAGTTTTTCGTAGAGCGGTGCCAGTCGTTGCTCGATCTCGGCCGAGGTGACAACGACGGGAGCCAGTTCGTAACCAATCGCATCAATGTAAACGCGTGAATATTTCATGGGACAGTGGGCAGTTGTTCAAGCGGATCGGGGCAGGTCACATTTCATTCCCTGACTGTATCCGGTGCGGGGAATGCTGTCATCGATGGACCAAAAAACAGTAATCAGGAAAAACAGCAAACAAGGGGTCACGATTTTGCCGTTCGGACTTCTTCGCGTCCTGGCGTCACTGCGTCTTTGCGTTCAGATTTGCTGAACAGTTTGCATGACATCATCGCTGATGCTTCCGGGAAGAAAAGAATAACGCAAGGACGCGAAGACGCCAGGAAGAGAAAAACGGAAGATTAAATTTTTTTGGATTTAAAAACGGAGAATTTAACAGAAGATAACAAAGGAAACGAAAGGGGAACAGAACGGGGGACTCCTGAAATTATACCAAGGGGAAAGCATATACCAGGCGAAAAAATTGCCCTCTGCAAACAAATTGCATCACCCGAACGTTTGGCGAATTGGTGGCGGTGTCGGGGCGAGATTAGTCTTTGGCGAGTGAGACCGAGATGATTTCTCGATCATTTCGGGCGTAAATATTCTTCGCGGCAAATGCGGGATGGGACCAGACGACTTCACGACGCTGCGCAGGTCCTGTTGGTTCTAACAGATGGGCGCGTCCGAGTTCCTCGTACTTCTGGGGAGTCAGTCGGGCAATGATGAGATCTCCCTTTTCGCTGAAGAGAAAGTGGCGATCTTCGTGCTTGATCAGAAAGGCGGTCCCCCAGCGGGCGGATTCACCACTGGTCGGCTCGAACGTCGACCAGACGCGGTCGCCGGTTTTTAAGTCGAGGCAGCGGAGTTCCCCATAGCTGCAGACACCGTAAATGTGGTCTCCTTCGATCACCGGGGTGCTGATCAGGCAATGCAGCGATTCGGTCAGTCGTTCGTTTTGGCCACCGCGTCGCCAGACTTGGGATGCCGTTGGCTGTTGACCGTCCAGTTTGAGCAGCAGTGAGCCATCGTAAAAGGCACTGATGAACAGCAGGTTTCCGGCGACGCGTGGCGTGGCGACCGAGAGACCACTCTTCGACGAGAAGGGCTGCTGCCAGAGGATGCTACCTGTTTCGGGGTCGAGTCCGTGGATTGCCGTCGGGTGCCAAACGAGTAACTGTCGGCGCCCCCCCGCTTCGACAATGATCGGTGAGCTATAGCCGGAGGCATGCTCGCCGGCGGAATCGAGTGCGCGCCAGATTTCTTTTCCTGTCGCTTTATGAAAGGCAACGACTGCTGTCCCGGTACCGCCAACCAGGCAGATCAGCCGGTCACCATCCAGAAGTGGGTTTGCGGAATAGCCCCAGACGGGAGCCTGTTCGCGTCCGTAATCTTTCTGGAAAAAGCGAGACCAGACCACTTTACCGGAATCGGCTTTCAGACAGAGCAGGTGTCCTTCCGAGCCGAGGGTGTAGACGAATCCATCGCGAACGATGGGCGTCGTGCGGGGGCCGGCGGGGTAGCTGACAGTATAGGGGCAGTCGTATTCATGCTTCCAGAGGATCGAGCCGTCTTTGTCATCCAGGCATAAGACCCGTTCGGTCGCCGCGCGGCGGCCACGTTCGAAGGGGTTGGCAGGATCGGTTTCGCCCGTCGGTAGCTGTTTGTCGGTGACATAGACTCGGCCTTGAACCACAGCAGGCCCGGCGTAACCGCCACCGATCTTTGTCCGCCAGCGGACCCGTGGCCCGTCGGTGGGAAAGGTTTTGAGGATGCCGGTTTCGCGCCACACTCCATCACGCTCGGGACCCATCCATTGTGGCCAGTCGTCCGCATGAGCTCGATGGGGCTCGGCGGGAAGAGCGAACTGCAGGGTGATGAGGGACAGGATGGCGAAAAGCGACGGCCAGGAAAATGGTCGGTACATGTTCAATGATCTTTCGAGGAGGCGTTATCGACCTGGACGCTGCAGGGAATGGGGTTCTACCAGCTTCGAGTACATTTCCGGGTGACGGTCGGCAATCCGGTTAACTTCGTTCACACCGACTTTGCGAATCAGGTGTTTGTTCCGCGATCGGCTGACATCGATGTCGGCGTAAAGGATCTCTTCGTGGGTATGGTCGGCGTAACCGAGTGTTTTGCCAAGTGGATCACAGATTTTGCTTTTGCCGATGAAGGGGACTCCCCGTTCGACGCCGACGCGATCGGCAGCGGCATAGTAGACGGTGTTTTCCATGGCACGGGTATTGATGGCGTAGTCGGCGGCCGCTTCGGCACCGGGTGGCCAGTTTGTCGGCAGAACGATCAAGTCCGCTCCCATCAGCGCCAGGCAGCGCCCGGATTCGGGGAAACCGCCGTCGTAGCAGATATTCATGCCGATTCGCAGGCCGTTGATTTCGTGTACGGCAAAGGGGCGGTCGCCGAAATCGGTATACATGTCGACACCCAAGCGGGGAAGGTGGATCTTGCGATAGGATCCGATCAAGCCCTGGGGGCCGACCAGTGCCAAGGCATTAAAGACCCGTGCTCCCTCTTTTTCCAGCAGGCCGAAGACGACGAACCCACCCAGTTCCGCACAGAGTGCCACCATTTTGTCGACCGACGGGCCGGGGATCGATTCGGCGTAGGGACGGGCTTCGTCGATGCTGTCAAAACAATAGCCCGTTAAGGCACATTCGGGGAAAATGGTCAGTTCGGCACCCGCAGCCCGCGTTTCGCGCGTCTTGGTGATCATGCGTGACAAATTTCCCGCGATGTCAGCCAGCGTGACATCCATCTGCACAGCGGCAATGCGCATGGGTGATTTTTCCTACGGTGAACTTTACTTCGGCGATGAGGTCTCCGCCGACATCTTACACAGTTGGCCCGCTCGTTGCCTCTGTTCAGTCCTTGACTGTTCGGGCCTCGACTGTTCGGGCCTCGATGGTCGGTTCCTCGATGGTCGGTTCCTCGACAAAAAAGAAATCGAATCGCGAAGGGGAGGAAAGGCGTAACCGATCACGGTCGAAGTGGCGGGACAAAAAATAACGACGGGCGTTGTGCTTTTCGTTCACGGTGAGTTGTCCTATATTTGCGGGACAGGTTTTGGTCGGAGCCATGAACTCAACGGGACCGAATCAACAGAACTGACGGACCGACTGACGAACCGACAGGCAGACAGCAGGTTGGGAACGGGGTGTGAATTGCAGCCTCGTCCCGTGCTTCGTTGCAAGTGGAATAAAGGGACTGACGATGCAAGATTACGAAAAGCTGGGCGTGTTCTATTTGGGCAAAACCTACGATATGGACGCACGCCAGGTCAACGACGATCTGCTGCTGTACAACACCAAGGACCTGACGACGCATGCGGTTTGCGTCGGGATGACGGGGAGCGGTAAAACCGGTCTGTGTCTGTCGCTACTCGAGGAAGCGGCGATTGATGGGATTCCGGCAATCTGTATCGATCCGAAAGGGGATCTGGGGAATCTGCTGCTGGCGTTTCCGGATCTTTTGCCGAAAGACTTTCAGCCCTGGATCGATCCGGCGGAAGCCAAGCGTGTGGGGATGTCTGACGAGGACTATTCCGCCAAGATTGCCAAGGTTTGGAAAGAGGGATTGGCCGCCTGGGGGCAACCACCCGAGCGGATCAAAAAGTACCGTGACGCCGTGGATATCTCGATTTACACTCCCGCCAGCAATGCCGGACTGCCGCTGACGGTGATGAAATCGTTTTCGGTACCGCATGAAAAGATTGTGAATGATTCGGAATCGATGCGTGAACGAGTCGCCTCGTCTGCATCCGGATTGTTGACCCTGTTGGGGGTCAACGGCGACCCACTGCAAAGCAAGGAGCACATCCTGCTGTCGACCATTTTTGATCGTTCGTGGCGCGACGGAAAAGATGTCGATCTGCCCGGTTTGATTCGGCTGATTCAGAAGCCCAACTTCACCAAGGTGGGGGTGATGGATGTCGAGAGCTTTTTCCCGTCGAAAGAGCGGGCGGCCTTTGCGATGAAGCTGAATAACCTGATCGCCTCGCCCGGATTTCAGGCCTGGACGGAAGGGGAACCGCTCGACATTCAGCGGCTGCTGTATACGCCGGAAGGAAAGCCACGGCTGACGATTCTGTCGATTGCTCATCTGAGCGACAGTGAGCGGATGTTCTTTGTCACGATCCTGCTGAACGAGATGGTGTCGTGGATGCGTTCGCAATCAGGGACATCGAGTTTGCGAGCGATTCTATATATGGACGAGATTTTTGGTTACTTCCCACCCAGTGCCAATCCCCCTTCGAAAACCCCGATGCTGACGTTGCTCAAGCAGGCGCGGGCTTTCGGGTTGGGTGTGGTACTGGCGACACAGAATCCGGTCGATCTGGATTATAAAGGGTTGTCGAACGCCGGGACATGGTTCCTGGGTCGGTTGCAGACCGAACGGGACAAGGCTCGGGTTCTCGAAGGACTGGAAGGGGCCTCGGCCGCAGCAGGGGCCAAGTTTGATCGCGGCAAGATGGAAAAAATCCTGGCGGGACTCGGCAATCGCGTCTTTCTGATGAACAATGTGCATGACGATCACCCGGTGGTGTTTCAATCCCGTTGGGCATTGTCATACCTGCGTGGTCCGGTAGACCGTGAGCAAATCGGGCGGCTGATGGCCGAGAAGAAATCGCTAATCCCTGCGGATTCTGGCCCACAAGTTGCCAGCCTCGGCACGAGTGGAACAGGGGGGGGGCATCCAACCGTTCCGACGGGTGTGGTCGAAACGTTTGTCGTGCGCGAGGGGAGTTTGCTGGGGGGTGCAAAACTGCTTTACCGGGCGGGGTTACTCGCCTCGATTCGTGTGCGGTTCGTGCAAGCCACGGCCGGGGTCGATACGCAAAAAGACATGACGGTGTTCCTGCCTGCGATCGATCAAGTCTCGCCGACGATGTTTGATGACGCGACGATTAACGAAGATGCAGGACCCGAGCAGCAAGATCAGCCTGACAGCGATGCGACGTTCGCCTCGTTGCCCGCGGAATTGAATCGTGCCAAGACGTTTACAGAGCTACCGTCAGCCCTCAAGGACTATGTTCATAAGACGCAGAAGTTGACGGTTTATAAATGTGCCGAGCTGAAAGAGACTTCGCAACCCGATGAAGCGGAAGGGGATTTTCGCGTACGGATTTCGCATCGGATGAAAGAACGACGAGATCTGGATGTCGGAAACCTAAGGGTAAAATATGGGCCCAAGCTGGCGATCGTGCAGGAGCAGATGCGAAAAGCGATGCAAAAGGTCGAGAAGGAACGGCTGCAGTCCAAAAATCAAACGATGCAGGCGGGGGTCTCGGTCGTCGCTTCGATCCTGAAATCATTCATGGGTGGCAAGCTGTCGGCGGATTCCATTGTGAGTGGAACGCGTGCAGCAGGTCGGATTGGAGCCGGTAATCAGGATGTCGCTCAAGCCGAAGAGTCGGTCGAGGCGATTCAGCAGAAAATCGACCGTCTGAATAAACAATTCGAAGAGGAAGCGACCGCGAAGATTGAGGGGGCAAGTCCCGAAAATCTGAAAGTGGAAGAAACCAGTATCAGTCCCAAAAAGACCGACGTGACGATCGATAAGCTCGTCCTGTGCTGGACCCCCTGGATCGTGGATGCCAAGGGGGTGGCCAAGCAGGCCTGGTGAAGGGTTGGGGTGTGAGGCCGTCGGTTTGCTTAAACTTTAAGGACCTTGAGTCCGTAGAGCAAAGCGATGGCGCCAACGGTGGAAACGATCAGGTTACCGATGAGTCCATAACCCGACAATCCGACCAGATGGAACAGGATGGATCCGATGACGGATCCTACCAAACCGACGATGAGATTGGGGATCAGTCCAAAGCTACCCCCTTTCATAATCTGGCCACTTAACCAGCCTGCGGCAACTCCAATGACAAGTGTCCAGATGATTCCGGTTCCTGTGATCATGATTCTTCCTGATTGGTGATCGCCTTGATGGCGGGGGTTTGGGTCAAATCAGCATGAGATCCGTCTGGCGACGGAAATCATGTGGGTTTCGATCGTCAGGGGATTTTATCGAATCACCTTTGATCCGTCTCGTCGTTCCCGTTTCGTGGGCTATTTGTCAGCCGGTATTCCTGCCGCCAGCAAACCGGCAATCAAGCCGCGGCAGATTGCCACCTTTTCCGTATTTTGCGGAACGAGGGCAACCTGCTTCCAGACCAGGTCTTGTTGGCCACGTTGAGCTCCCAGTGCTGCGGCAAACCGATAGCACTCTTCCCGGACGATCGGATCATCCAGTCTCGATATCAGTTGCAGGGCGGTGGGGAGTTCGTTGATGGTGGGGAGCAGGGACACGGTTCTCAAGAGCAACTCTTCGCGGCGACTCCCCTTATTATCAAGCGACTGGACATAGTCGACGGCACCGGCGAGATCCGTTTTCAGCCGGTCATTGAATTCGATGAAGGGGGGGCGTGGGAGGGGCTCTTTGGATCGTGCGCCCCAAGCCCCACGAATCGCCCGTTCTTCGTCGGTCCCTTTCAGTCCTTCAGCCAGTTCTCCGGGGAGTCCGGTTCCGAAGAAATTCTCGCGTCGATTGATGTCGTCGGCGGTCGAGCGGGTGCTGACGATGATCCAGACCTTGGAGTTCAAGCCGACACCGGCTCCTCGTAACCGAGATAGCAACAGAGCCTCGATCGCGTATTTTTGCTGAGAAGCTTCGAAGATTTCGCTTAATGATCGCTTGTAGTTACTGGCGGCGGTGCGTGCTTCATCGTCCGATTTCAGGCCCAGTTCTCGCTTGAGCAGGTCACGCAGCCCACTGGGGCCGAGGCGTTCGGCCTCGTCCTGACGTTGTTGTGCTGCGGCATACGTGGGTGCGGTGGCGCGGACGAATGCGAGCGCCAGGTCGAGTGACTTTTCGGCAGCGGCTTTGGTTTCTGCGGATTGGGCTTGTAGGAAAGCGAGTTCTCCGGCCGCGACAGCCCCGAGCAACAGGGGTTCGGCGGCTGGTCGTTTGAATCGCTGTGTTGTTTTGACGCTGGGCATCGAAACTTCTTCGGGAACGGTGAGAGTGGCCAGTTTTTCCTGGGCGAGTCCGATTCCCTTGGTCACACCAGCGGGATCTTTGGCCAACCAGCGCCCGTACCCGGCGCGAGCCCAGACCCGTGCGGCGAAGGGGGGAGCCAGCGGTTCGACAGCGGCTGCGATCGTTCCTTCGGCATCACATTCACCGGTGCTGGCTTTTTGACGCGAGAACTCTTCAGCCCACACAGCCAGGCATTCGGACTTGGCTTCATCGGTCGTTTGGGCCAGCGCCCAGGCGGTGGCCGTTTTCAAATCACCTCGGTTTAACAGCGAAAAGGTGACGGCGGCGGCTTGTGGAAATTTCCAGGGCAAGACCGAATCGGTGTCGCCGAGTGGGGCAACTCGGCCATCAGTGGCCCGTTGCATGCGAGCGGCGAGCTGTGCTTCGGCCTCGGTCGATTGGAATCCGGCGAGCGTTTTGACCGCTTCGGGGATCTGTCCTGCGGCAACCATGGCGGTCGACAGCCGACCGATGATCTCGAACCGAGTCCGTCCAAACTTGGGCAGTTTTGGGGTTTCCGAGACGGCGTTACTCAATGTCTTCAATGCGGCTTTCTTGTCTCCTGCTCCCAATTCCGACCAGAAGAGGTCCAGCAAGGGGTTGATGCGATAGTAGCTCACATCGGAACCGACTTTGAGCAATTGTTCCAGATGTTCGCGGGCGACGACGGGATTTCCAGTGACCGCATTGGCTTCGGCGGCCAGTTGTCGGCAATACGGTTTACTCCGCTGTCGGTCCGCAGCCAGCGACGAATCCTTCATCTGTTTCAGGACGGCTTTGATCAGTTCCTGACTCGCCTGAGCCGTTTTCAGCTCGTCCGCGGCTTTCGTCTCGTCGGTCTCTTTGACTGGAACTCCTGGCTTGGTTCCGTTGTCTGCGTTTACGCCGGCGGCATTGTTGTTGGTTTTTTTGTTTCCACCGGTCATCTCGGCCAGCAGTGCCTTGTCTTCCTCGGAAAGTTGTTTCACCTTGGGGCGGCTGGTTTGGAAGAGGGTGAGATACAATCCCCCCGCGAACAGGGCGACTGCCAGCAGAGTGATCGCTCCGATCATCGGCAGATTACTGGCTTTGGGTGGGGGAGGAGGTGGGGCCGGGGCTTCTTTGGGTTTGGGGGCCGGGGCGGTGAAGACCGGCATGACGCATTTGGGGTTGGCACAGCGAACGTTTTGGCCGGCGGCGGTTGGTGGAAGATAGCCTGGCGTATCGCACATCGGGCAGATGACTTGCAGCGTCCGCTGTTTCGTCGGATTCGGCATGGCGAGGATGGCCGATTTCCCTGCGGTGAGTTCGGACTCGAAGGGGAGATCGTCACCGGGTAATGTCGGTTTGTTGGGAACGACTTTGCCTCCCATCGGTTTTGCTGCGACCGCCGGCGTTTTGGGGGCTGTCGGTGCTGGCTTGGTGCCGGGCTTGGCCTTCATCGACGCGCCACAGAAGGGACAGTCCGTGGCATCGTCATCAAGGACTGACTGACGACATGACGGACAAACCGGAAAATCCATGATCGCTTGTTCCTGTCGAAAAGACTCGCTGAAGAAAGAAGGGAACCGAACCGTATGAGACCGTTGTTTTTTGAAAATTCGTGTTGCGACCCAGGCGGTTTTTACCCACTCGGTTTGACCCAGTCGCAGCACACCCGAGATCGTTATTCTATCGAATGAATCGAGCGGGGGACAAACCTTGAAGCGAAAACAATTGCAAAAATCCGGTTCGAACACAAATCCAGTCTGTGGCGGTAAAAACGGGATGGATCCCATCCCAGCAAACTTAACGGGGGGGGGTGGGGATCCCGTTTCCGTTTGGATCGACCCCGCATACGGGGTTTGTGGGTGAAGAGAATTTCCGCTTGGCCTACGGGACCACGAATCACACAAATACGACGAATCAGAGAAAACCAATTGCAGTCAGAGGGAAGAATCAGAAAAATCTGCGGTGTGGCTCGTATGATCGATTTGATCAAGACAAACCCTCAACTGCGGAATTCGGAATTCGGTATCTTAAAATTTCTTCTGTCCCGATTTGCGTTAGTGCTTCGCGTTCTGGGATTGATTCGTGGTTGAACCAAAAAAACCTTTGCTATTCGCCATGAATGGCCCGTTGGCAGGTTTGTTCAATCCAAAGCGAGCATCGCATGGGCGATTCTTGGCTTTCTATCCTTCCTCGTCACGCGTGATCGAGGTATCTTCTGGAGCGGGCGATAGCGGGATTGTCTCTGCAAAACGACGCTGAATCGGGGCCGAATCGGGGCCGAGCGATTCGACTTTTTTGAGAATGACTCCGACAATCAGATCCTCGAATGATTTGAGAACCTTATCAGAACCTCACTTGCCTGAACCTCACTTGCCTGAACCTCAAAGGGATGGAACCTTTCCTATGAACGATCAAGTCGTCCAGTACCTCGAACAGAACGCCAATCGATTTGTTGACGAGCTGAAAGAATTTCTCCGCATTCCGACGGTGAGTGCTGATCCCGCCTGTAAGCCTCATCTGCAGCGGGGAGCCGAATTTGTCTATCGGCAGTTTGCGAATCTGGGGTTTAAGGCCGAGATCGTTCCGACGGCCGGGCATCCGATTGTGTATGCGGAATGGATGCAGTCTCCTGGGGCACCAACCGTGATGGTGTACGGACACTACGACGTTCAACCCGCCGATCCGCTCGATCTCTGGACAACTCCCCCGTTCGAGCCGACGTTGCGGGATGGCTGCCTCTACGCACGGGGAGCGACCGACGACAAAGGGCAAGTCTTTACGCATATCAAATCGGCCGAAGCCTGGCTGCGTGCGGTTGGCAAGCTGCCTGTCAATTTGAAGTATGTGATTGAGGGGGAAGAGGAAGTCGGCAGCCGAAATCTGGATGATTTTTTGGCCGCCCGAAAGGATCAGTTGAATTGCGATGTCGCGGTCGTCAGCGATACCAGCCAGTACGCTCCGAACCAACCCGCCATTACGTATGGTCTACGGGGAATTCTGGCGGTCGAGATCACGTTGACGGGGCCGAAGAAAGATCTGCATTCGGGTGTCTTTGGTGGTTCCGTCGCCAATCCGGCCAGTGGAATCGCAAAAATGATTGCGTCCCTGCACGACGATCAGGGGCGGATCCAGATTCCCGGCTTTTATGACGATGTCATCCCCTTATCCGAAATGGAACGGCAGCAGTTTCGGGAGCTGGGGTTTGACGAGGCGGCTTTCAAAGCGGAACTGGGTGTTGCGGAAGTCGCGGGGGAAGTCGGCTATTCGACGACGGAACGCCGGTGGGCTCGTCCCACGTGTGAAGTGAATGGGCTGTTCAGCGGTTATACCGGTGTCGGTCCCAAAACGATCGTACCGTCGAAGGCGACGGTCAAAATCACTTGTCGACTGGTTCCCGGCCAGGATCCTCACAAGTTAACTGAGGCTTTGCATCAGTATCTGAAATCACAATGTCCGGCGTCGCTGGCCTTCGAGTTCACCAGTTTTCATGGTTGTCCGGCGTTTGTTTTTGATCCGAACAGTCCCTACATCGAGGCGGCTGCGTCGGCCATTCGTGAGGCGTGGGGCGTGGAGCGTGTACGGCTGATCCGCGAGGGGGGCTCGATTCCCGTCGTACAGACCTTCAAGGATGTGCTCGGTTTGGACACCCTGTTGCTGGGTTGGGGGCAGAATACCGACAACCTGCACAGTCCGAACGAACATTTTTCGATCCAAGATTTTCATCGCGGGATCAGGGCGAGTGCCAATTTGTGGCAGAAGCTGGCCGAGATGGGACAGACACCGATGGCGAATGTTTCGGACAACCTTTGCTGAAGCATCACGGGATCGGGGCGGGCGGTTTCGGGCCGGAACGGGATTACGACTGGACCGGAACCTCGTGCGGAACTGGAATCGGATCGAGGCGGAAAGAGTATTGTCATGAATCAGGGACTTTGGAAATATGCGGATTGGATTGATCCGATTCCGGCTCATGCCCGGCTGACATTGGGGGAAGGGGGGACGCCGCTGATCCGATCGCGGCGGTTGGGGCCCAGCGTCGGTTTGAAGAACTTGTTCTTCAAGGTCGAATTCACCAATCCGACCGGTTCCTACAAGGATCGGTTTGCCTGTGCCGCCATTTCGGACATGGTTGCCAACGGCAAGACCGAATGTATCGCGACCTCGAGCGGCAATACCGGTGCGGCCTTGGCCGCCTACTGTGCATTGGCGGGGATGACCTGCGAAATTGCAATTGTCGAAAAGGCTCCTGAAGGGAAGCTTCGTCAGATGCTCGCTTACGGAGCCCGGCTGTATCGGATTCGGGGATTCGGTGTCGACAGTCAGACCTCGGAAGGGGTGATTGATTGCCTGAAAACACTGAGTTCCCGTCCGCAGGCACAAATGCAGATCAGTGCGTTTGCCTACAGTCCGGTCGGAATGTCGGGAGTTTGTGGGATCTCGCACGAATTGTTTGAGCAATCGACCGCTCCGATCGACCATCTGTTTTGTATGGCGGGTGGCGGGGGTTTTGTAGTGGCGATCGCCCGTGGATTCCAGCAATTGTTGCAGGGGGGACGGATTGCGCGGTTGCCGCGGATGGAATGTGTCCAGCCCGTGGGGAACGATACGATCTCGAGTCCACTGAGGCAGGGGGCTGAGTTTGGGCGGACGGTGGAATGCACGACCCGCATCAGCGGCCTGCAGGTTCCGCAAGTGATTGATGGAAATGAAGTGATCTCAGTCTGTCGAGAGAGTGGCGGGACTGGCCACGTGGTGACGGATGAGTGGGTGTTTGAGGTGCAGTCTCGACTGTCGCGGGAAGAAGGTCTGTTTGCCGAGCCGGCGGCGTCAACAGCCGTGGCGGGAGCTCTTCAAGCCGCACAGCAGGGGTTGATCGACCCGGATGCCAACGTGGTCTGCGTGATCAGTGGTTCTGCGTTTAAAGATCCCCCCTCGCTGGAAGCGATGACCAGCAAAGTGAGTTGTCCGATGATCGATCTGGTTGATCTTCAGCAACGGGTGAATTCGGGTGTCTAAACGTTCGCAGGATGTCGCAGTTCGTGAATTTGCGGGCTTCAACACTCTTGTGGAAGACATAGGGGATCGCAGCCTTTGCCAAGGCTCAGTGCGTCCCTTGGGGGCGAAGCTCCGTTTTTGTGACTTGACTCGAAATCGGTTGAGGGTATTGTAGACATTGTGTCTTTAGTGTGATCGTCGTTCGCCAGTTTCACCGGGGTCTTTATCATGTCGCTTGGCACCCCGACTTCCACGAAAATCTCTTTGGCTCACGCCCAATTGCGGGGCTGTGACCTTTGTGAACATCGCTGCGGTGTGAACCGGTTAGGGGGTGAGCGGGGGCCTTGTAAGGCGGGGCCTGACGCGCGGGTGTTCCGGCATCGAGTCGAATGTGGGGAAGAGGCAGAACTGGTTCCTTCCCATTTGTTTTATTTGTCTGGATGTGACCTGCGGTGCGCATTTTGTATTGCCGAGGCGAATGCGTTCGATCCGACTCGTGGTCGACTGTTGACGCGGGACTTTTTTTCAGCGGCTGTCGCCTGGGGGCGTACCCAAGGGGCTCGCAACGTGCAATGGGTTGGGGGAGAACCGACGATCCATATTCCCGCGATTCTCGCCGCGATGGAGGATGTCTCGGACTTGCCTCCGATTGTCTGGAAATCTGATTTTTATGGAACTCCCGTTGCCTTCGATCTTTTGCACGGGGTCGTTGCGGTTTATGTGGCGGATTTCAAGTTTGGAAACGAGGATTGTGCCAGACGGATTGCGAGGGTTCCCGATTACGTGCGGATTGTGACGCGAAATTTGCAGCGGGTGGCGAGTGAATCCGAGTTGATGATTCGGCATTTGCTGCTTCCGGGGCATTTTGAATGTTGCTTTCGCCCGATTGTTGCCTGGCTGCAACAGGAGTTACCCATGGTCAAATTCAGTCTGCGCGATGGCTATTTGCCGCGCTGGCAAGCGAGCCGACTTCCTGAGCTGTCGGTTCCTCTGCCGCGAGGTGAGGGGATGCGTGCCCGGCAATACGCGATCGAAAGGGGTTTAAATGTTCTCGACTGAATTCGAACAAAATGTGACCGGCGACGATTTGACAGACAACAAATTGACAGACGATGAAACGGCGATGACCGAGATTTCGTTTTTGCCCGATGGCCGAATTTGTCTGTTCGGAGCGTCACGGGAAATTATCGAGTTGCTTTGGACGCTGAACCTTGGCGACCGTGCGCTACTTGCCCGTCATCTCTCGATCCAAGCTGTGGCGATCCAAGCTGTGGCGATCCAAGCTGTGGCGATCCAAGCTGTGGCGATCCAAGCTGTGGCGATCCAATCAGCGGCAACGCGAGTCGATGCCATGGAACTCGATCCCAGGGAAATCAATGAAAGTCAGGTGCCAACATGAGCGAACAACCCTTGCAGCCTGCGGGACGAGCTCCGCAAACCTCTGCCTCGCCAACCCGTTCCGTGGTTGCAAAGCCGCAAGCAGTGGCGCAGCGGCGGACACCCCAGGAAGAGTTGGAAGTCCTGATTCGGGCCCGTTACCCGATTATCTATGTGGTCAGCTGGGAAGAAGAGCGTGTCGAGCGCTGTTTGAGAAAAATTGCGGATGCGCGGAATAAAAAGCTGCTGGTCTGGACGGTGACACAGGGAATCGTCAAATCTGGGGCCGAGCCGCAACGTTCGAAATCGACTGCGGGGAATACGACCGATCCGATCGCCGCGCTCGATGCGGTCATTGATCAGGTGGAACCGGCCATTTATCTGTTCAAGGATTTTCATCTGTTCACTTCGGGGGAACGCTGCAATATGCAGGTGATTCGCCGATTGCGTGACGTGGCACATCACGTTCGCGATACCTACAAATCGATCGTGATCGTCTCGCCGACGATGAACATCGCGGCCGATCTGGCGAAGGATATCACGGTCATCGAGTTTGGCTTGCCGGGCCCCGAAGACTTCAATCAACTGCTGCTGCGAATTGTCGAGGATGTCAAAGATAATCCGCAAATCCAAATCAATCTAGAGGGCGAGGCCCGCGAACGATTGCTGAACGCGGCACGGGGATTGACGTTAAAAGAAGCGGAAAACGTTTTTGCCAAGACTCTTGTGCTGGATGGAAAACTCGACGCAGATGATATCAGCATCGTGTTCAGTGAAAAACAGCAGATCATCAAAAAGAGTGGGTTGCTCGAATATATCGACGCGCCGGAAGAGATCAGTCAGGTCGCGGGCCTCAAGAACCTCAAAGAGTGGTTAACAAAGCGGACTGTGGCCTTTTCGGATCGTGCGGCGAAATTCGGACTCCCCTCGCCCAAGGGTGTATTGCTACTGGGGGTTCAGGGTTGCGGGAAAAGTCTGTGTGCCAAGGCGATCGCCGGTCTCTGGAAACTGCCGCTACTCCGATTTGACCTGGGCCGCATGTTCAGTAGTCTCGTGGGATCGAGTGAAGAAAATATTCGCCGGGCGATCGTCACCGCCGAAAGCATTGCACCGGCGATTTTGTGGATCGACGAAATCGATAAGGCCCTGGCAGGGACTTCCAATGGGGGCGGAAGCGATGGAGGAACGGCGTCACGGGTGTTTGGGACATTGCTCACCTGGCTTTCTGAAAAAACTTCGCCGGTGTTCGTCATTGCCACGGCAAACGACATCAGTCACCTGCCGCCGGAACTGTTGAGAAAAGGTCGACTGGATGAGATCTTTTTTGTGGACCTGCCACTGGATGACGAGCGGCAAGAGATTTTCAAGATTCACCTGAGACGGCGCGGGCGTCGGTCGAGTGACTTCAATCTGGCCGAGTTATCAAAACTGAGCGATGGCTTTAGCGGTGCGGAAATCGAAGAAGCGATTACTTCGGCGTTGTTTGATTCCTTCAGTCGGCAGGTCCCGCTGAATACGGAAATCGTCAAAACCAGCCTGGGCGAGACGGTTCCGCTTTCAAAGACGATGCACGAAGAAATCAACCGACTTCGCAACTGGGCGGCAGGTCGAGCACGTCCTGCATCGGGTACAACGACAAAAATGACGGAAGATCCCCGCAGAAAAATTGAGCTGTATTGAAAGTTAAGCGGTATTGAAAAATGAGTTGCATTGAAATGAATCGCCTGCAATCGATTGAACGGAATTGACGAATTGAATCCACAAACTGGGAAAGGAGAGGTGTTTTATGAGTACCGTTTTAGTGATCGCACCGCTGGTGATCGCGAACTGGTCGGTCATTTCGGCAGCAGTCATGGGGGCTATCGGCACGGTAGGATTTAGCCTGGTTCAAGAAACGCTATCCCACGAAAACGAGGAGCGAGGGACCAATCGCGCCGAGATCGAGCTGGAAGAGAGCGAAATTCTTGAGTCTGCAGGGGGCTCGGGCGAACAACTGGTCGTCGAGCGGGACGGGGTGCGAGCCTTGTTTTGCCGCGACGAACGCGGGGCATTGAAGGTTTGCGTTGAGGGAAAAGGGTATTCCAAGGGGCAACTCAAGCAAATCGGCGAAGAACTGATTGGTCGAGTGACACAGCAGTACGTTTACCATCGTGTGGTGAGTGAATTGGGCGAGCGAAATATGACCGTGGTGAGTGAAGAAGTCACGGCGGATAAGACAGTCAAAATTCGCGTGCGAAATTGGTAAGGACGAGGTCACGCTCACGGCGAGAAAACGGCAAATTTGGTCGTCGTGAAAATGCGGCAGCGAGATCGCTCGCTGCCGTGTCGGGACAGCGTGCATGAATCGACGAAATCATCTTGAAGGAGAAGCGAAGATCATGGCCGAAGAATTGGAAATCGAAATCAGCCCGATGGGACAAGTGACGGTTCGTACCATTGGGATCAAAGGGGCCAAGTGCATTGATGCGGCCGAGTTGGTCGCACAAATTGTCGGTCGAGAAGAGTCTCGGCAACTGACGAGCGAATACTACGAGGCGAATCAGCAGGTCGATCTGCGGCAAAGCATCCGAAACCAGCGATCGTGATGAAGTGAGTTCGTCAAATGGCTCAGTGCAACAGCTGCCAGTTCCACAACATGCCGGGAGCAACCCATTGCGGTCGTTGTGGATCGTCGTTGACACTCGCCCAAGCGGTGATCAATGTCCATCCGCCGCGGGCCAGCAAATGGGCGAAAACCTGGCGCAAGACGTTTTTGGCCCGTCAGTGGAACTCGGTCAAGGTGAATTGGTCAGCGCTGGCGGATCGAATTCACCTCGAACCCCATGCGAATCTGCCGGGAATGGAGATCCTTTCCAGGTTGATCTTACCCGGATGGCCACAGCAGATTTCCGGGAATCCCTTTTTTGGCAAGTGTCTGTTTGGTGCCTACCTGGCCTGTATTCTGCCAGCACTGCTTTTCATTGGAACCGTGTACAGTTCATTCTTGATTGCAGCGGCACTCACCCTGCACGCCTCGTCGGTTTATGACATCGCTCATCGGAGTACGGAAATTCGGGGGGGGCGGTTATCTCGTTTTTTTCTGGGCTTGGGGTTACTTGGCATTTGTCTGTACATGCCGCTTTTTTCCTGGGGAACCCCGTATATTTCGCCGTTTGTGATTATCCAAAATCGGGCACCTCTGCAGGCGGGTGAAGTGCTGGTGGTGAATCGGCAGGCTTATCGTCGGAACGTTCCACAGATCGGAGACTTGGTGGTCTATGAGATTCCCGAAACGCGAGTGAATCGGCCCGGTGTGGCTCTTTTATTTCGGGGTGAACGAGTGGACCGGGTTCTGGCGAGTTCCAACCAGCGGGTTGTGTGGCGCGAAGGTCAGCTGACCGTCGATGGTCAACCATCCCCCTGGCGACCGCTCGCCCCTCAAAACATCCCGTCATCGCTCGAAATGGTGGTTCCGTCCGGATGCGATTTGATTTTTCCCAGCACCGAAGGGGGGATGGGTGGCGTCAGGGGGCAGCAAGTCGATATTCCGTGGACTCAATTGTGTATGGTCCCTCGTCACGAGATTCGCGGTCGTGTTTACTGGCGTTCCTGGCCATGGTATCGGATCGGGCGGGTTCGCTAGTCTGGTTCGCGAGCAGGTGTCTGCCGTCGCGCATGGATTGAGGGTGGTGTTGACCAAGTTGATGAAGTTGACCGAGTGAGGCATGGGGAAATGGCAAGATTTGACAAACTGGAATTGCAGTCGGGATCTCGGCCGCAGCACGAGTCAACGCAATCGAGTCGGCTGGGGCGCGAGCCGATTTCGTGGCTCGGTCAGGCTGTGGAAGAACGACGGTGCGGAAATTACGAGAATGCACTGCGGCTCTACTCGCGGGCACTCGAAGACGATAAGTCACTCGTTCTGGGCTGGCTGGGGCAGGTACAGATGCTCGTGGTGCTCGATGAGGCCAACGAGGCGGAATTGTGGAGTCGCAAGGCTCTTGAACTTTTTCCGGGGAACGGTGACCTGCTGGCGGGACGGGCTCAAGGAATGTATCGCAGTGGCCAAACGTCGCAGGCGATGGGACTCTCTGATTCGTCACTCAAGGCGGCGGGTCAATCCGCCTACCGCTGGCTAGTCCGTGGTGAACTGATGGCCGCGACCAGGCAAAGTACGGATCAGCACTGTTTTGATAAAGCGGTCGAAAACGACAAGGACTGGTTGGTTCCCCTGGAAATCGCTCAGGTTTACCTGTACCTCGGCTTACCAAGCAAGGGACTGGGGCGAGTTCGTCGAGCGGTGGAATTGGCTCCTGATCGCTATTTCCCGTGGTATATCCAGGGCCAGACCGAACGGGAGCTCGGGCTCGAGGTGCTCGCCAGGAAAAGTTTGCAGCGGTGCCTCGAGTTATGTCCCACGCATGC
>JBIKZJ010000601.1:0-3172 GCA_044354755.1 Schlesneria sp.
TCCATGACGACCCGGCATCGACGATCCAGCGAATTCTCGGCCCGCCTCAAGTGTCCGATCATTCGTGCCCATGCTGAGGGGTCGTCATGGGCACAGTTGATACGCATACACTCCATGCCCTGCTGCAGCAAATTGTGAATGAGCAGGTAATCCTCTGCCGCTTCGCTGGGCATCGTGACCATGATCCGAGTCCTTCGCCCAGGGGACGCGCGACCCAACAAGAGCTCCGTGTGTTCGCCGAGTAGGCGTTCACCCTGGGCGAAATCAACGATCGGTACCTCATACGATTGCGGTTGCGGTTGCCTGGGATTTCCCGTCAGACAGCCGAGGACATCCAGAACAGCATCGACCGTAGCCAGGACATGGGATTCCGCCCGCCCGAGAGAAGAAAGCCCGAGCGTGGCCAAACGGTTCTGCAACGGTCGTAAGTCTCGATGCCGAAGAGCCAGGTAATGCAGAAGGTTCCGTGCACTCTCTCGGTAGTTCGAGTGAAACTGATCCAGATGTGACTGCGATAAGATCGAGGCCGCGACGATTTCCCCTCGTAGGATTGTGAGTTCTCTCAGCAGGCTTTCAGCTTCCTCCTTCGCAGAGCATGTGTCGCTAACGTTTTCCGTTGTCATCACTTTGAATCCCGCGAAAGAACGATCCCGTTAATTTGCCCGCTTGGTCTTCGGAACTGCGAACCGAATAAACTTGCTCGCCACGCCCATCCATTGAAGCGTTCAAAGTCCAAATCCGACAGTTTGCAAAAGTGCGTGTTTCACTCTCGTCCTCATCCAAGCATCCTGTTTTGGTCAATTTTGGATTTCGGAAAAAACGACATCCTTCTCAGTTTTCAACTGGACAAACACTGTGTGTCGGCGACCGATCCGCGGCTGCAAAAGCCGCGAAAACCGGCCAGAGTACGCTTGTTTAAGGTCTTGCCCAAGCTCTATTTCGCCTTGGCCTTGGGAGGATTCGCGGCCCGAATCAGCGGCAATTTTTTCTCGTCTTCGGTCAGATCGCGAATTTTGACCTCTTTCAGCCCCGCCATCGTCGCGTAACACGAAATTCCAAACGGTCGTGACGGATCGACTTCACCACGAATCGAAATCTTTCGCCCCTTGGTCGAGACGCTGACGACCTGCTTGTCATCGATCCAGGCCATCAACCCCGCTTCCGCCACCCGCAAGCGGATTTTGTACCACTGGCCCCGCTCGAAACTTTCATAATGGGCCGTCTCGTTGTTAGCAGCATCCAGACCGTCGAGACTCGAAATCCCCACGACTCCACCCCCCCAGCCACCAATGATCAGGCTGCAAGGATCTTCGTTGATTTCAAAGGTCAAACCACAGAAAAAATCATTTCCCTCAATCCGCTGCGCCATAATCGAAACTTCATAATTCATCTTGGGTAACGCCTCCCCCGTCCAGGTGACCCCGGTCATGTCAGACCCCTGATTCAAGACGATCATCCCCTCTTCAATCGCGACCTTGCCTTCACCCCCAAAATTGGACGACTTCCAGTTCTTGAGCGTCTTCCCATCAAACAACGACTTCCAGACCGGCTCTTTCGCGACCTCTTTCTCGGCCTTTTCAGTATTTCCGGCCTTTCCGGTCTGTTCCGTCTTTTCCTTCAGGGCCTGCGTGGCAGCACCCTGCTCGTCCGCCGCCAGCGAAACCAGTCGCGCGACCGTCAACACCAAGCCCAAGGCCAACAGGGCCATTCGAGTCGTCGTTCGTGGGAACAGCACGTCATTCAATCGTCGCATGGGTCATCTCCGGTGGGAAATCAGGGAAAAGGTCGGACAGCCGTGTTATGGGGGGGGCATGGGGCCGCATCATGGGGCGGGAGAACTACTCGTTCAATTTCACGCCCGAGGAAACATACTGTTTTCCAAACCGATTGGCGAGGAATCCGTCAAAGTCGACCTGCTCTTGCCGCACAAAACCGGTGTTCGGTAACTCGCCATGCACGTGCAGATCCAGCACCGCACAAATCGACGCGGCCGTCGTAATCTGTATCGCACTCCAAATGTCCTCACCATGTTTTTGATGATAGACTTTCCGCGCATCCCACAACTGGACCATCTGCCCATCCCGCTCACCCGTCGCCGTACAAAAGATGATCACCACATCCTGCAGCGTGCGTGGCAAGGCGTTTTCCAGAATCTCTTTTAACAGCGGTCGCCGATCGCGCAGTCGCAGCTCATCCAACAAAAACAGCATCCGATCACGATGCCCCAGGTACCGCACGGTCTTGTAATTGAGCTCCCGCAGCTGGCCGGCAAACGTTTCACATAACGTCCCCAGTCCCCCCGAGGTCGAAAAGGCTTCGTATTCAACCCCATCAATCGACAGATGTTCCAGCCCTTCAAGCGGCCAACAGTTTTGCCGTGTCCCCTGATGAATCACATCACAAGGATTGCAGTACTCGTTAATCAATCCATCCGTCGACCAGGTCAGATTGTATTTCAGCGAATTGGTCGGAAACTCGGGCAACGCCCCGACGCGCAGCATTAACGAGTCGAGTTTCTCGAACTTTTTTGCCAGATGATTGGCCGCAATCCCCACAAAACCGGGTGCCAATCCACACTGAGGCATGAAAATCTGACCGGGTTTCGCCGAGGCGGCCAATTCACGAATAGCAGCAGTCGTGGCGACATCTTCCGTCAAGTCAAAATAACTGACCCCCAGCGCCAGCGCCACCCGCGCCACCGTCGGATTCAGGCGAAAGGTGAGTGCCGAAATCACCGCAGTCACGCCGGTCATGGCAGCACGCAACTCCGTCTCCGACGAAGCATCCAGCATGACCGTCTCGACACCAAATCGAACCTGCAGTCGCCGCAGGGCTTCCGGATCCGAGTCGGCGACCCTTACCCCATAGTCACCCGACTCGATCAGCAGGGTGGCGATCATTCTCCCGATGGTTCCGGCACCAAGCAGCAATACGTTTGTCATCGGGATCTTCCCCCACCAGATGGAAACAAGCAGCCTGCGATCGCCTGATGGCGAAACCGTCGTTCAAATGACCTGACTGCGGGTTACTTGGCCGCGATCGGCTGAGCCAACCCCGGTGCAGCGGTAAACCGGACCAGTTCTTTCCCGTCATCATAGTTCCAGATCCGGACCTGGCCATCATGACTGCCGCTGGCAACTCGCTTCGAGCCCGCATGGTAGCTGGCGGCATA
>JBIKZJ010000602.1:0-3169 GCA_044354755.1 Schlesneria sp.
GCGGCCGCAAAGGCCCATTCCGCGCTGCACCGCCCTGCGCGACGGACCGAGTGGCTCGTTCCGACATCCCAATTGGCAGCACAGACGTGGAGTTTCACGCTGGAAAAACCGGCCGACGGTTGGGAAAAGCCGGCATTTGATTACTCGGCCTGGAAAACCGGCCCCGGTGGTTTCGGCGAGAAATCCACACCCGGTTCCGTAGTGCGAACCGAATGGAAAACCAATGACATCTGGCTGAGCCGAACCTTTGAATTGAAGTCGCTCCCCGAGGGAGAACTTCGCTTGATGATGCATCATGACGAGGATACCGAGGTTTATCTTAATGGTGTGCTTGCTCTCAAAGCCCCCGGTTGGTCTACCAATTACCGAACTTTCCGCGTCGATCCCGCAATCGCGTCGGCGCTGAAGGTGGGTGTGAACAGGCTGGCAGTCCACTGCAAACAAGTTGCGGGAGGACAGTACATCGATGTGGGGGTCCTGGTGCTGGAAGAGGCGGCAGTTCGTTGAGGTGAACGATTGATGTCGGGTGCCAGGCGGCCCAGCGCTCTCACAGGAATCACGATTCCCAGACGACACGATTAACAGACGACACGATTCCCAGACGATGGGTACGGCCATCGTAAGCATTTCATCGCGTGTCAGTTTCTCGCGGGGAACCTTGCAGCGGGTAGCGATTTCATGACAGGGCCACCGCATCCAAATCGGGATCGAAACTGCATCGGCGTTGGCAATCCGAATTCGATCCTTGACCGTGGATGGCGTGCGGTTCATTTGAATGTTTGGGCACGTTTGAGCTGGAAGAGATGGAATTGGTGATCCTCGCCACAAGTATCGGTTGGCGATCCCCTTTGTTGCTGTTTTTCCCTCTGAAAGCGATCGGTTTCGGCGGCACCAGTTGCGAATCACGATTAGAATATGCTCAAATACCGATTGGTGGATTCAAGCGGTCGCGGCGATCGGTCAGATCAGCCCCACAACCTACTTCTCGATGATTCAACAGGAGATGCAAATGCGATTTCGGATGGGATGGATACTGTGTTCGATGGTTGTCGCCGCACTGGGTATGGCCGGGGCCGTACAGGCTCAAGATGGCTGGAGCTCCATTTTTGATGGCAAGACGCTCGATAAATGGGATGGGAATCCGGAATTCTGGCGAGTTGAAGAGGGGACGATTACCGGTCAAACGACCGACGCCAAGCCGACCAAAGGGAACACTTTTATTATTTGGCGTGGTGGCGAAACTGCCGACTTTGAACTGAAACTCGAATACAAGATCATCAACGGAAACTCAGGGATCCAGTACCGTAGCTTTGAAGTCCCCAACGAAAAATGGGTGATCGGCGGTTATCAGGCGGATTTTGAAGCGGGGGACACTTACTCTGGAATCAACTACGGCGAACGCTTTCGGGGCATTCTCGCCCTGCGCGGAGAAAAGACCATTATTGGCGACGATCACAAACCCAAAGTGGTGGAAAAGATCGGTGATACCAACGAAATCCAGAAGAAAATTAAGAAGGAAGACTGGAACGAGTACCACGTCAGTGCCAAGGGTTTTACATTCGAACACCGGATCAATGGCGTTCTGACCTCGGTTGTCACGGACGAAGACAAAGCAGAACGGCGGGCCAAGGGAGTTTTGGCGCTGCAACTTCATGCTGGGCCTGCCATGAAGGTTCAGTTCCGTAACATCAAAATCAAGCAACTGAAAGCAGACGACGCCAAAACCAGTTCGACCCGGAAAAAAGCCCTACTCATCGCCGGAAACCCCAGTCATGGATTTGGTGCACATGACCATCTGTCCGGCTGTTCGCTGCTCACCAATCTGATCAACAAAAGTGGGTTGCCTATCGATGCCGAAGTCCACTCGATTCAAAAGCAAGGCTGGCCCTCGGCCGAGAAGCTCGCCGCCGCCAATACCATTGTCATCTACTCGGACGGTGGCGGCGGACATCCGTTCAACGCCCATCTGGACGAATTGAATGCGTTGGCCGCCAAGGGGACCGGAATCGTCTGTATTCATTACGGAGTGGAAACGACGGCCGGGGCAAACGGGGATGCCTTTCTCAACTGGATTGGTGGTTTTTTCGAGCCTCATTGGTCGGTCAATCCTCACTGGGTTGCGAACTACACGAAGTTGCCAGTACACGCCACAACCCGCGGTGTGAAGCCCTTTTCGACGAACGACGAGTGGTACTATCACATGCGGTTTCGGGAAAAGATGGACGGGGTCACCCCAATCCTGACCGACCTTCCTCCCAAAGAATCGCTCAGCCGGGGCGATGGGCCTCACAGCGGCAATGCGGAAGTCCGTAAAGCAGTGCTGGAACGCAAAGAGCCACAGCACATGGCTTGGGCTCGTGAACGAGCCGACGGCGGGCGTGGCTTTGGTACGAGCGGTGGGCATGTTCACTGGAACTGGGGCAATGATCAGTTTCGCAAGTTGGTGATGAATGCGATCGTCTGGACCGCTGGTGCCGATATTCCGGCTGACGGTGTTCCTGCCGGTCAGGTGACGGTCGATGACCTGCTGCAGAACCACGATGAAGAGATCCCCAAGGATTTCAACAAGGCGGTGGTTCAGGCGATGTTGGATCAGTGGAATAAGAAATAATCTTGCCTGTGTCTTTGCGAATTCCGTGTCACTGCGAATTCTGTCTTTCTGCGAATTCCTGCCATACCTTTTGTTTTTTCTCCGGAGCGTTGCACTCATGATTCCACGTTCTCTGGCCTCGTTTGCATTCCTCGCCCTCTTTAGCTCCAGCCTGGTGGCTCAAGAACCGAAGTTTCAGTCGAAAGTGATCAATACGCAGACCCCCGGGCATGCGATTGAGATTGACGTTGATGTGACGGGCGCCAAAGAACTGTATCTGGTGGTGCGGGATGCGGGTGACGGATTCACTGCGGATTGGGCCGATTGGGCCGAGCCGCGGATTGTCACAGCGGGGGGCGAGAAAAAACTGACCGAGATGAAATGGAAGTCGGCAAGCGCTGATTGGGGACAGGTGCGGGTCAACAAGAACGCGAATGGTGATCCGCTGAAGGTTAACGGAAAGCCGGTTCTTTACGGGATTGGTGCCCATGCAAACTCGGCGATTGGTTTTGATCTTCCGGAAGGATCAACCCGGTTCAAGGTGCGTGCCGGGATTGATAACGGGGGATCGGATCAGGG
>JBIKZJ010000218.1:0-10492 GCA_044354755.1 Schlesneria sp.
CCCGTTCTTCAGTAGCGGAATCGTAACGCTTGGCATTGTAACTGGAAACCGATGCACAGGTCGACGGAAAAAACGTGTCACAAGGCAAGTCAGAAGGGATTCGACAGGACCGGCGACGGGACGATGTGGCGAGGAGTTGTCAAAACTGAAGCTCTCCATCACGATATCGACACTGTTTCGCAGCCTGTCCCGAGAGGGATCGCAATGAAGCTGTACTTTCTCGCATTGGGCACGGTCGTCGTAGTGTGCGTCGGCTGCGCCATGGATGGTCACCAGGGGATGTCCCAAAGCTCCGGCTTGGGCGGTCCGAACCTGGCCGGACTTAATCACAGCGCCGGCAACAAAGGCGAATACCATGCCCCACCCGCCGCAATGATGATGCGGCCGGGTCCGATGGTGGACGGTCCAGGACCTGGTGTCCTGGCCATGATGGGTGGAGGAGGTGGCGGCGGCGGTGGCGGCGGCTGGGGTGGCGGTGGCCGCACCTTTTCGCCGACCAACACTCAGGTTCGTTTCGTCGGCCCCGACGGAATGAACGTTGGCTGGCAGGTGCCAAACGGGTATGCCGAGCATCAGCTCGTCACACCAGCCCGCTACAATTTTATTCAGGGAGCGACCTATCGCCTGAAGCTCAGTGGAATTCCGGGCCGCGAAGGTCTGGTTCTCTACCCAACGCTTCAGGTCTACCCGACGCACCCCAACACCGAAGCGTATCTGTCGCACAACAGTGTACCGATGCAGCTGACGAACGAAGATCTCGATCAGATCGAGAGCAACAACTTCGTGACGAAAGTGATTTATCTGCCCGATGCTCGGTTCCAGGAGCTGGCAATTGCCAACGTCGAAACCTTGGTTTCAACGCGGCTTGACCCTGGGGTGGATCCGATCCAGGAAGCCGATAAACGCGGGACCATCATGGCCATCATGCGAATCGGTAACATGGATCTGGAAATGCAAGGACAACCCGGCGGTCCGCCAGTCGCGTCGGGTGCCGAGGGTGATCTCGACCAAGTCGTCTACCAAATCGATGGCGACCGAGGCGAAATCGTGCCACCGATGCCGATCGGCCCTGCCGGTGGGAATGGTGGTGGACCTGGGATCCCCAATGCGATGATGGTTGCTGGTTCCGGATTCCCTGGAGCACCGATTTCCGGTCAAAACATGCCCCCTTGGGGAATGCCAATCACCGGGACACCGATCGGACTTCCAGGACCTCCACACCTTCCTTTGGGTGGACCCGCCAGCCTGAAATCCCACACGGTTCGCAACCGAACCCGTATGGATCTCCCCAAGCCTGTTGATCACATGCTAATCGATGTGAAGCACAACCCAGGCCTGAGCGTTCCTGATCCCGTCCGCTATGTCGAGTACACCGAAACGCATCCGGTGTATCGTCCCGGCGAACTGTCTAACCCTGCCTGGAATGGGCCGGGACAAGGACAAGGCCCAGGACAAGGTTACGGACCAGGCCCCGGTCCGGGTCAAGGTGGTCCCGGCGGTTACTGCCCACCCGGACAGTAATGCACTGTGAATTGATGATGACTCAGCCTGGATGCTTCGCTGCATGCAGGCTGAGTCCCTTATTGACTGGCACTGGTAACTTCTGGCTCTCTGGCAACTTCTGGCACTCTGGCGTAAAGGGGATTTATCGTGATCCGGATCTGGCTGATCCTTGGGCTCTCGCTCATTGCGACCTTGACCACTTACTCGAGTCGTGCCGTGGCCCAGCAGTATCCTGCTGTCGGTGGACGGCAGTTTCCCCTGAACCAGATGACCCCTCCCGGTACCGCCGCTCAATGGGCGGTAAATTTGGGGAAGGCAACTCCTGAATATTTCCAGCCGGTGCGGGTGACGCTGCCGACAACCGGATTGGTCACGTTTTACGAAGGATCCCCTCATCGTGCGTATGATGTGGTGGCTCCGGCCCAGGCCAGTTTGGTTGTTGGCCGGATCTATCGCTTACGAGTCAGCGCGATGCCCGAATTTCCCGGCGTCGAATTTTTCCCTTCGATTGAATTGATCGATCGCCTGCATCCCCCCACCTGCCATGTCGAAGATTTCCCCATCGAATTTGAATTGACCCTCGAAGAATTGGAATGGGCCGCGAAAGGGCGATTGATGACCAAAGTGGTCTACCTCGAACAACCCGATCGAATCCCAGTCACCCTGGTTGACGCCAAACAACGAATCACGACGATTGAACCTTCGCATAATGCACTCGCGGAAGCCGACCTGCTCGGACGACCCGTTGCCATCGTACGCTTGGGGGGCCGGACACCCGACCCGAACCAGCCTGAACCCACATTTTTCGGTCCTGGTGGCCCGATTCAAGTTCATCAACCACCAGCAACCGCAGCAGCCAGTGCCAGCGTGGGGCGTCGCTCGGGTGATGCGCGTTCGAGCAGCGCTGCCGGGGTTGGGGTGGTAAAACTGGGAAAAGGAACGACACGTCGCGTTGCACAGCGGTAACCGGCTGCAACCTGATTCCCCTCCACCACGGAAATCCGAGAGTCGAATCATCCTTTCATTCGCTTTGATGTAGGCCTCAGCATGATCTCGCTATCTCATCAATTCCGCAGTCGGCTCTTCTTGAGCAATCGGCTTTTTCGCTTGAGCGCGCTGGGCTTGGCCCTGAACTGCTCGGCCTGCGCCACGGTTTCCCAGACCGCCCGGCTGAACCCCGCCGAAAACGGACCGGTCCAGGCGATTTACGAGCAAACATCCAAACCGGCTCCTCGTGACGGCTTCGGCACGAAAACCGTCCGGAGAAATTCTGAATCGGACATTCAGCAATTGAGCTTCACCACTTCCGAAGGGGGAGTCACCAGTTCCGAAGCGGGAGTCACCCGAATACGAAAGTCGGCTCACCTCGATCAGCGTGCGGATCAGGCCGTCCGCAGGGAACCGATGGGGATTCAACAGACCCGATGGGTGGCGGGTCATTCGTCGGACCAGAACTCCCGCGACGAGATCAACCCTTGCCCTGTTCCCGTAGAATCCTGTCCTGTTCCCGTAGAATGTTGCCAGCCCGAGCCGCGTTGGCCCGCGGCGGGACCGAACCCGCTGGCAGCCGGCATGATGGCTTGCGATGTCTGCAATCTCCCCTCGACCGAGACCTACGCCGATGAATATCTCTGCGATGGAGGAGATCGGGATGTTGCCGTCCACTATGGTTCGGCAGTGCGACGTGGGCTGGAAACCGAAGACACCATATTAGAATTTACCGATGCCACTGGCAAAGAGCGGGTACTTCCCTCAAATAAGGTTTGTATCTACGCACCCCGCTTTGCTTCAGTCCGGACCGTCAGTCGGCCTTATGAAGAATCGACGACCGACGAAGTGGCTGGCGTGGGACAACTGGCAGCCATGGGTGGTGTTCACACTCGCCTGAAAGCCTCGCACAATGTGAAGCGTGAGATGACCGGACGCCTGGCAGTACGGTCCCGAGCGAGCGGTCTTGAGACCGATGCTTTGCAGGGAGTCATTTCGCAACTGCGAAGTCCGTCAGTCCACGACAAGCTGCTGAATATTTACCAGTCGTTGACGTTTGTTCGCTTTGGCCGTGTCGACGATTCCGACTCGGCCCGCCTGAACTACGGAATTCAAGCCTCGTCCCTCTGGAGCCGGGAAGAATACCCGGTCATCTCAGCCAAGACCGACATGGTGCTCGAAGGTCACTTCGAAGAGGCAACTGCCGTCATCACCGCCATCGACGAAAAAACCGCCACCGACAATTTGCGGATCGTCAAGCTGGCGGACAAGAATACGGCGGTCCCCGGAGACACCATCCAGTTCACGATCCGTTACGACAATCTGGGTGGGCGTGAAGTCCACCACATCCGGATTGTGGACAACTTGACACCGCGGCTGCAGTACGTCGAAGACAGCACCACCTCGGATCGGAACGGGCGTTTGGTCCTCGAAGATAACGGGGAAGGAAGCCAGATCCTGATCTGGGAACTCGAGGAACCGCTCCCTGGAAAAACCGGCGGTGTCATCACCTTCAAAACCCTGGTCCGTTAATACAAACGTGGTTCAACGACAAACAAAGTCCGCGGCGGTGAAAATTCAGTTTTCAGTTTTCAGAATCTTGAATTTTCTTCGCCTCCTATTCGTTTGATTCGTTTGATTCGTGGTTCACAATCTTCGCATTTTTTGAAACGGGTGTGATTCACGAATCGACGGCTGGATTCAAGGGAATTGCCTGAACGCTTCTGTGAGCAGCGGACCACGAAGCCGGTCAAGACCGAATCGTCAGATCGTCATGGCTGTCAAGGTGGACCGATCAGAGAGAGAAGTCGTCCTGTTTGCTGCGAAGTCAATTCGGTGTCCCTTGCGCGCTGGGTTTATGATTGAATCTTTTTTCCACCAAATCGCGGCTCGAATTGCAAAAACGAGGCAGAGCCCGGAATCACGGGCAAACCCGCTACACATACCGCCCCAGTGTGAGCCCAACAAAAACCAGGATGATTCCGCCCAAAAGCTGGCCCAATAAATTGAGCGCAGCCAGTGACCACTCGGAATGCTCAAGATACCAGCCGGTCTCAAAAGCAAAGGTGGAAAAGGTGGTAAAGGCTCCCATAAATCCTGTCAATAACAGGAATCGAGATTGTGAGCTGATGACCGTCCGCTCTTCCGCAAGCGACCAGATCAAACCAAATAACAGGCATCCGATCAGATTCACCGCGATCGTGCCCCAAGGTAGAAATCGGCCAAAACAGTGTTCAAACAGGCTGACGGTCCCGTATCGCGCTAGGGTCCCCGCTCCGCCGGCGACCGCCAGCAACATCATTTCTTTCCACACACTCAAGTCTCCTTTGCTGTGTCCATCAATTTGTTGTCCCCAAGGGGGCAATGAACTCGGGTGGGATTAACTTGGGTGTGAGAAAAGCTCCCACGAATGAAAAGGGACACCAAGTGACGTGCGCAAAAATCCCGCTGTGAGTCGGCAACTCACGCAGGGAGCACGAGTCGCCTCGTAACCATCCACAACATTCGACAACAGTCCACAACAGTCCACAACAGTCCACAACAGTCCACAACAGTCCACAACAGTCCACAACATTCGGATTCGGTACTCTGCGTCAACGCCCCGGCCGATCGTTATGCCAAGATTCCTTGCACAATCTTCCCATGGACATCCGTCAGTCGGTAATCGCGTCCCTGAAAGCGATAAGTGAGTCGAGTATGGTCGAAGCCCAACTGATGCAGTAGCGTCGCATTCAGGTCATGAACGTGGACCGGGTCAGCGGCCACGTTGAAGCCGAATTCGTCGGTCTGGCCGTGAACATGCCCCGCTTTCAGGCCCCCGCCTGCCATCCACATACTGAAACAGCGATTGTGGTGGTCGCGGCCATCGTTCCCTCCCTGCACCATCGGTGTCCTGCCAAATTCTCCCCCCCACACCACCAAAGTCTCGTTCAGCAGGCCCCGCTGCTTCAGATCGCGAACGAGTGCGGCACTCGCCTTGTCCGTGTCGAGAGCATTTTGTTTGACCCCCGCAGTCAGATTCCCATGTTGATCCCAGGCTTCATGGAAAAGCTGGACAAAGCGGACTCCCCGTTCGATCAGTCGGCGGGCGAGCAGGCAATTGCGAGCGTAACTCGATTCTTTGGGGTCTTTAATCCCGTACATCTCGAGCGACTCTTTCGATTCGCGGCTGAGGTCCATCAGTTCGGGGGCACTCGTCTGCAACCGATAGGCCATTTCATAGCTCTGAATTCGCGCCGCCGTTTCCGGGTCGCCTGCCGTCTCGATCGTCATCCTGTTGAGTCGCTGCAGAGTGTCCAGCGAGGATCGTTGCGTTTCGGCATCGATCCCCTTGGGGTTCGACAGATACAGCATCGGGTCGCCGGCGCTGCGGAACGGAATCCCACCATACATCGTGGGCAGGAAACCACAGCCGTAATTACTCGCCCCACCACTGGTCCCTTTGGCACTCGTCAAAACCACGAAGCCTGGCAAGTCTTCGCACTCACTCCCCAAGCCATATAATGACCAGGAACCGAAACTCGGACGGCCAAACTGTTGTGAACCTGTGTTCATCATGATTTGGGCCGGTGCATGATTCACCGCATCGGTCTGGATTGTCCGAATCAGACAAATTTCATCGGCGATACTGGCGGTGTAGGGGAGAACTTCGCTCAACTCCATGCCACACTGACCATGAGGTTCAAATTTGAATTTCGAGCCGAGCAGCGCTGAATTCGGGTTGATAAACGCCGCTCGATACCCTTTGAGTAATTCGGCGGGGGGAAGCTGGCCATTCCGTTTGGTCAGTTCCGGTTTCGGATCAAACAATTCAAGGTGGCTCGGAGCTCCAGCGTTGAACATATAGATCACCCGCTTGGCTTTCGCGGGAAAATGGGGTTGACGAGGGGCCAGCGGGTTCATCGATTCCCCGGCCCCCCGAGCCGCACGACCTGCCAGTGAGTTCGCAGCAATACCGGCCAGTCCGATGCCGCAGTCTCGCAGAAACCAGCGACGACTGAGGTACTGTGCGAACGCGGTTTGCAGGGGTGGTTGTTGAGTCATCTGTCGGTTCCTCATGGTTTCACGAATCAGGCATCGGTCAATCGACCAATGGGGATGTCGCCCGGATGGGCTGTTTGCGAGTAGACTAATTCAGGCAGACACGCGAACTCACTGTTTATTGACGGTTTCGTCGAGATTCAACAGCACCCGTGCGACCAGCGTCCAGGCGGCGGCATCTTGTGGAGTCGTGTGCGGCGGAAGTGCAGGTAATTTCGTCGGGTCGCCCGTGGCCACCTCTCGAATGTCCAGCCAGCCTTCTGCGAGTCGCTGTCGGCGTGATTTCAGTAACGCGAGCATTTCATCCCGCTCAGCGGGACTCGGCCAGCGAGCGGTGCAAAGCCGAAAAGCATAGCGGGCGCGGTCCGCATCATCCTGGCCCCCTTCTTTGAGAATCCGCAGCGCCATCGCCTGCGCCGCCTCGATAAAAATTAGCTCATTCAAACCTGTCAGCGCCGCCAGTGGCGTGTTCGAGCGGACGCGCCTGGCGCAGGCGGAATCACTGTTCGGGGCATCAAAGTTCGATAACACCGGGTCGGGCATGGATCGTTTACGAAACGCGTAAAGCGTGCGGCGATAGCGGTCTGGCCCCTGAGTCGGCTTCCAGTAAGTGGGGTACACATAGTTATAGTCGAGGACGTTCTGAGGAACGGGGGGGATGATCGCCGGGCCACCGATTTTATGCGTGATCAATCCAGAACTGCTCAGGGCAATATCGCGGATGACTTCGGCGTCGGCACGAAAGCGGGGCCCGCGAGCCAGCCAATGATTTCCCGGATCCCGCTCGCGCAATTCCGGGGTCGTCGCCGAATTTTGCTGATAGGTCGCACTGCTGACGATCGTCTTAATCAGCTGTTTCTGACTCCACCCCTGTTCCATCAAGTCGACCGCGAGCCAATCGAGCAATTCGCGATACTCGGGAGCCGCGGTTCGGATACCAAAGTCTTCGGCCGTCTCGACCAAGCCTTCGCCAAAGATCGCTTGCCAGATCCGATTCACCGCAACCCGCGCCGTAAACGGCGAACGTTTGTCCGCCAGCCATTGTGCAAACTCCAATCGCCCCACAGGATTTGCAGTTGCCGCCAGAGGGTGGAAGGCTGCGGGGACATGCGGCTTTACCACCTGTTGCGGGCGATCCCAACTCCCCCGTTCCAGCAAATGGGTTGGACGAACTTTGTCACCACGTCGCTCGGCCAAATGCAGCACGGAGGTCAATGCCGTGGGATACAGCTTCCACTGCGCGTCGATTTCGTCGTTCACCCCCTTCAGGTCCGGGGCAGTCAATCGCCACGCCGCAAAAATGGCCTCGTGTTGCTGCGGCGTTCGTTCGGCAACGGGGGTTTGCATGGCGAGAATCGCGGCATGGTCGATCGGTGCTGCGGAGGGAAGGGGGGCCTGGGTAAGGCTCATACGGGCACAAACCAGCATATCACTGCTGCGCAACACGAATTTCAACTTTGTTCCGGCGGGAAGATCCAGAGGTTGTTCGAATTGCACCACCGCCACGGAAGCTTGATTGCGTCGTCCGATACCGCGATCCGCTTCCCACGAGGTGTCGTCGGTACCGTCGATCAGATAACCGACAGGCCCTTTGGACTTCTTATCCTCCTTCTGATCGGGTTCGGAAAAGTCTGCTGTCGCATTAATGAGCTTTCGCTTTTCCCAATTGGGATTTTCTGGTTGCTGGATCAGCACCTCGATCTCGGTGATCCCCCACACCCCTGCGGCACCCCGGCCCGGGCCGCCGAAAGGGAGGTCACCATGGGTGAGTGCTTCCAGTCGCAGGCCAGTCACCCCCTTCAATTCGGGTTGAGAAATCAGGAACACATCCGCACTGGGATGGCCGCGCATCAGCAGCGATTTGTCCGCCAGTTGGGTCGGATGATTCAAACCGCTATTACTTCCCATTTCGATCGCTTCCAGCGGCGTCCAGGTCACCTGTTGCTGAAGCACCGTCTGTTCCCACGTCGCCAGTTCCTGTTGCCACTGCGGATGCAGCATTGGAATCCGTGCTTCGATCGCTTTGATCGCCTGTTGCAGTTCGTGAATTTGTTGCTGCTGTTCCGCCGTATAGACCCAGGATTGGGCCTCGTACGAATTGTTGAGGAAGGCAAACATGCCGTAGTACTCGTCATGACTGATCGGGTCAAACTTGTGAGAATGGCATTGCGCACATTGAGCCGACAGGCCTAGGACCGCTTTTCCCAGACAATCCATCCGATCGAACATTTCAAACATGCGAAACTCTTCCGCAACAATCGCCCCTTCTTCATTCAGCATGCTGTTACGGAGAAAACCGGTCGCGACCCGCTGTTCCTGAGTTGCATTGGGAAGCAAGTCCCCGGCAATTTGTTCGACGAGGAACTGGTCATAGGGCAAATCACGATTCAGCGCGCTGATGACCCAGTCTCGCCAAATCCATTGATCACGTGCGACATCCTTCTCATAACCGTTGGTGTCGGAATAGCGGGCCACATCGAGCCAATGACGCGCCCATTTTTCGCCATATCGATCACTCTTTAGCAAGCGATCAATGGTGGCAGCCGCTCCGTCTCGCTCGAACGCATCCAATTCTTGTGGTGAGGGGGCGAGTCCCACCAGATCCAAATACAAGCGGCGACAGAGCGTGGCCGCAGGGGCGGGCCCCGATCCCGTCACTTGATGCGTCTTGAGCCCCTGTGCGACAAAGGCATCAATCGGATTCATCGCGGTCCCAGCGGGGAGAGCCACCTTCACGGGCGGAACGAATGCCCAGTGTGCGGTATAGGGGGCTCCTTGTTGCACCCATCGTTTCAGCATTTCGATCTGCGGCCCCTTCAACGATTTCCCTTCCTTCGGCGGAGGCATGACGACAGCGGGATCGGTCGAGGTGATACGTCGCATCAGTTCACTGAGTTCCGGTTTGCCAGGGACCAGTGCCGCTGTCCCCGAGACCCCTCCGAGCAAAGCCCCCTCGCGGAGATCCAGACGGAGGCCAGACTCGCGTGCCGCTTCGTCCCCGCCGTGACACTGCGTACAGTTTTCCGCCAGGATCGGCTGGATATCCCGTTGAAAATCGATTGTCTGTGCGTCGAGTCGGTTGGAAATCAGCAACAGGCTGATGAGCCACGTCGCAGATGAACCAGACAAACACCGGGTGGGAGCTGGAATCTTCATGGGTGCGATGATTTCGGGTGGGGCCAAGACCGAACCTGGTTCACGTGAGCCACGGTCCGTTCTCGTAATTTCGGTCTCCTATCGGAGCAAAATTGTACCCCAATTGGCAATCCCTGGGGCGTTTTTTTGCCAAAGAAATCCACGAATGGGGAAAAAATGGTTCCACGACAAATCGAGTGCGCGGGGGTGTCGATTTTGAGGAAACGCTGGTCGCCGTCGAGACCTCAGGCGGCTTTCCGGTCGGACACCACTGCAGGCTGAAATGGCTGGATCATTGGTAGCGATTCATTATCGTTGACATACTCGGCAACCACGTTCTGGATCGCCTGCCGCGCTTCGCTCGACGTGCCACGCGAGGCGCGATCCAAATCCAGAATATGCCGTTTAATCGTGCTGGCACTGATCGGCTCACGCTCTGCACAGAAGATTTTTTCATGAATCTTCTTGGCCGATTTTTCGCTGCCATAGAACAGTTCTTCATACATTTTTTCACCGGGCCGCAGTCCCGTGAATTCAATGTCGACATCTTCCGGGTACCGCAAACCCGACAGACTGATCATGTCTCGAGCCAGATCGACAATCTTGACCGGTTCACCCATATCCAGAATCAGAACCTCGCCACTGTTTCCGATCGCACCGGCCTGCAGTACCAACTGAACCGCTTCGGGGATCGTCATGAAGAATCGGGTCATGTCCGGGTGGGTCACCGTGATCGGACCCCCTTCGAGAATCTGGCGGCGAAAAGTGGGCACAACGCTTCCCGCCGAATTTAAGACGTTACCAAAGCGGACCGTAATGAATTTCG
>JBIKZJ010000219.1:0-10469 GCA_044354755.1 Schlesneria sp.
GCCAGTTTTCGTTGCCGGACGTTCGCGCGGGGGGAAACGTTCCAACAACGCCCGGTGTTTTTCCGCCGCTTTGGGGTCGCCCACTTGCGTATACACGTTGGCCAAAAACGGGTGGAGTTCCTGCAGCGTGGGATTGAGCTCCAGAGCTCGCTTCGCAGACGCGATCGCTCCCGCGTTATCGCCACGGTATTTCAGCGTGAGGGCCAGGCGTCCATGGTACGAACCGAGCCAGGGGTTTAGTTGCAGAAATTGTTTCAAGTAGTTTTCGGCCGGAACGGGCTGAAGCTGATCATGAAACATGGTGGCGAGACTCTGCACCGTCGCTTCGTGTCGCGGATTGAGTTGTAATAACTGCATCCGCCATCGCACCGATTCTTTGAATTGGTTTTGAATTTGGCAACTCTTGGCGATGGCGAAATAAAGTTCGGGATCGTTGGGCGATTCGGCAATCAACTTTAACAACGATTGATACGCTTGCCGTGCCAATTCCGGATTCAGCGGGGGGACCGAGGCATCCCGGACCATGATAAACGCTCGAGCACGTTGCCGTTCCAATTCGGGGATCGGCCCCTCGGTAAATTGGAAGATCCGTGTTTCCCCCGATTCAGGACTCTCCGTTAACGGCTTGCGGAGAATTCGATGATCGGCAATCGAACGGTGCAGCACATTGGTCGATTCGGTTGTCGGCATGTGGCAAACCGTGCAACGATCAAAATGAGGAGCCGAATCTCGCTCGGTCACTGGCAAGGCACACCCCCGATCGGCATGGCATTTCAAGCATTTCTGCCGATAGGACTCGTACTTCTGTGCAGGGGCGGGAACCGAATGCGGATCGTGACAGGAAATACATCCCATCCGTCCTTCGCTCTGCAGGAAACAAACGCTGCTGACCATGTGCTCAACCTGACTCGCCGCACGGCCGGAACGTGAGAGGCCACTTCCATGGGATTTGACCAAAACCAGCCAGTTTTCTTCGAGGCGTTGTCCGGGTTGAAAGTCGTGCGGCGTCCGGTTGGTTCGCAGTGTGCGACTTTCACCGTGTAGATGACATTTTTGTGTGCCTTGGTGTACCACGACAGGCTTGATTTGAACATCAAACCATCGCGATCAATTAGATAAGCCCGTCCCCGTTTGCCGGACCCCAAAACAAAACTAACGGGAACCGACTGGTCATAAATCGCAGCGCCGGTCTTGTCACCCATGATTTCATGGTGGAACACCTCGTCACCATTTCGCTCGACCCGATACCGACGCGATCCGGGTGGACCAAACTCGGCCTGGTTCGTGTAATCTTCAAACGGTCCCGCAGAGGCGACTTTGGCAAACGAATTGGCCATAGGGTGCGATTGGTATTTCTCCCAAATCTCGGGATGACATTTTCGGCAAGCCATGCTCCCCACGTAATCGATGCTGGATGGATCAATCGGCGTTACGGGGCGAACCATTTTTGCAGATTCCGTTTTCAATCGGTCTGCCGAAGTGCTTTCCTTCGTGACCAGCTTCATGGCAGGAGGAAGAATTGTTTGGGCTGGCGGTTCGTTTTTGGCCTGCGGTTCGCCAACTCGCCAGAAAACAAATGCCGCGACGACGCCTAACAAGCTTGTTGCCACACCCACCCGCGACCACGATTGATTGCTCACGAATCCACCCTCAAATCTTGCTATCGCAAAGGGACTTCAGGGATGAAAGGGCATCGAAATGCCCAGAACGCGACTGGCATAACTCAGACTGTAACCACTCGGATGAAACTTCACAAACCGCATCCAATGTTGGAAATGCAAATTAGATTGCGATGTTCATAATCTTAAAAGACTCGAAAACACGACTTCAAAACCAAGAGTTTTTTCAAAAAACAAAAAATTTTGCGTTGGGGCGATCTGATCTGCACCGGAATTAAAGTCACAGCAGCAGATCGATTTCCCACCAATCCGCGACTGCTTGACCGCTGCTTCAACCCATAAAAACCCAACGATCCCCTCAAATCGAGCTCAACAGGAAAATCCTGTTCGATCGTTATTCCCTTTTTCTTCCAAAGAGTTTCTGTCCCCGTTCGGGAAACTCCGTTGACGAAATGCTATGGCGAGTGTTATGTATTGAATGCTACCGATGCGTTTCGGGTAGAGAAATCGTGGTGTTGAATCGAGGGAATCCTTTCAGCATTTTGCACTGGGTGGCGTTGACTCCCCCCTCGATTCTCATGACTTGAACTGCCGAGGACCGCTATGATGTTCCCACCTCGACCTGGATTTTTTGTTTTTCTAATGGTCCTCTTGCTGGCCCCGGCATCGCTTTGGGGTGATGACGGCTTGGCCGGACGGATTGATGCCTTGATCGATGGTGAGTTGGTGGGCCCCGTGGCGATCATCGCGGACGATGCCGAGTTTTTACGGCGAGTGTCGCTGGACCTGCAGGGGATGATTCCCACGGCTGGCGAGGCGCGAGCGTTTCTGGATGATCTTTCGCCCAACAAGCGGCAACTGCTGGTGGACCGCCTGCTGGCGAGTCCCCGTTACGCAGTTCACATGGCCAATTTGTTTGATGTGATGTTGATGGAACGTCGTCCTGACAAGCACGTCACCACTCCGGAATGGCAAAAATATCTCCAAGCGGCTTTCGAAAAGAACGTCCCCTTCAATCAATTGGCTCACGAGATTCTCGCGGCAGATGGGGTCGATCCCGTTCAGCGTCCGGCTGCGAAATTTTTCCTCGATCGGGACGCTGAACCCAACATCATGGCGCGGGATATTGGGCGCATCTTTTTCGGGATGGATTTACAGTGCGCGCAATGCCATGACCACCCGTTGGTAGATCACTATTTGCAAACCGATTACCACGGTCTGTATGCCTTTGTGAACCGGACGAACATCTTTACCGATGAGGTTGCCAAAAAGACGTTTCTTGCCGAAAAAGCGGATGGGGAAGCGACTTATAAGTCGGTCTTCACACAGGACAGTGGCCAGATCCGTCCGCAACTTCCCGATGAGAACGAGCTGGAAGAACCCCGACTGCGGCAGGGGGAAGATTACGCGGTCCCTCCTTATCCCGGCATGAGGTTTGTGCCGAAATACAGTCGTCGAGCGAAGCTGTCCGAACTCGCCACCAATAGTCGGAATCGTCAGTTTAATCTGAATATCGCCAACCGTTTGTGGGGGCAGATGATGGGGCGAGGTTTAGTCCACCCCGTCGACCTGCATCATCCACTCAATCCCCCCACGCACCCTGCGGTGCTGGAGCTGATCACGAATGAATTCGTGGCCCACAAGTACGACATGCGTTGGCTCTTGAGGGAACTGGCGTTAACGCGAACTTATCAACGCTCGATTGAAGCACCCGCAGAATTTCAGGCCACCCTGGTGAAATCCTCGGCCAGTCTCCCCCTCTTAATCGCCGAATTCGCACGCTTGAAAAGTATTGCTCAGGAATCCGAGACGCTGGTTGATGCGGCCCAGAAAGAATTCAAATCCGCACGTGCCGCATTGGCACCGGCTGAGGCGGCGTGGCGAGCGGCCGAGGTGACCGTTACGACGGCAAAGAAACCGCTGGATGACGCAATGATCGCCCTAACCAAAGCCGAAAAAGCGGTCGCGGACAAACAAGCTGCGATTCAAGCGGTGACCGAGGCGACCGCGAAATCGACCGAGGCGGTCAAATTGCTTCCTGCGGACAAAGAGATTGCGGCTGCTTTGGCCACCTTCACCGCCAAGCAAAAGCAATTCACGGACGAACTGGCAACAGTGCAAAAAGCGGTGGTTGACCAGCAAGCCGCCCTGCCACCTCATCAGGCCAAGTTGACCGAAGCGTATGGCCCGGCAGATCTGGCATACAGTGCGTATCTCGAAGCGAGAAAACCCGTGGATGCGGCCAAGGCCCACTTGATTCAGGTCTGGAATCGACACAAAGCCGACTCGTTCCAATCCGGCCTCGCGAAAAAACGTCTGGAAGCCAACGAATCACAAGTCGCCTTCCAGTCGATCCTGACGAATCTGTCTGGAAAACAAGCGGAACTGGGGCAGAGGCGTGCGGAGCTGGCGGTCGCGATTGCGGCGGTCGAGCAGCAGCAGCAGGAACTGGCGAAGCAGACGGCGGCAGACGCCGAAGTCGAGAAAACGATGAAAAGTAGCACCGATTTGCTGGACCAGGCAAATACCCTCTTCGTGGCAGGACAATCAGCGGTCCAAGCGGTGACGGATGCCTGTACGAAAACCGAAGTGGCACTGCAAAAGCTGCCAGCAGACGTGGAATTGACCGCCATCGCCCAGAAATTGAAAGAACGTCTGGATCTATTAAGCAAGGAAGTAACGCTGCAAGAACAAGTGGTGGCAACTCGGAAACTGGCGGTGAAAGAGATTTCGACCAAGCTGGCAGCGTCCAAACAGCGAACAGTCGACATGACCGCCGAGATGACCACTCGGCAACAGACAGTAGCAAGCCGCATGACGACGATTGATCAATTGCTTGCGACGACGCGCGAAGTGGAATCGAGTATCGAACCCGCTCGTGAAAAACTGGTCGAACTTTGGACGAATGGGACGGGAGTTCGGGGACTGAAGCAATTGTCTCCCGAGCAAATCGGCTGGTCGTTGATGCAGGCGACCGGCGTGATTGATCCGCATCGCCCCGCCGCCGATGCCGAGATTGAAAAAACGGTTCCGAAAGTCAGCATCGCCGCGGATCCTGCTTTGACCCGCAGTCGCGAAGTGAAGGTCGAGCAGCAGCTGAATGAAATCATGCGAGGAAATGTCGCACAGTTTATCGGACTCTATGCGGCGTCTGCGGGTCAGCCCCAAGATGACTTTTTTGCCACCCCGGATCAGGCCCTCTTTGTGGCGAACGGGGGCACGGTGATTGGCTGGGCTGCAAGTGGGCACCTCGCCCAACGGCTCGCTCCTATCACGGATGCAAAAGCTTTTGCCGAAGAGCTTTACCTGTCCACACTCACCCGTCGCCCCAGTGAAATCGAAACCAATGAAGTGACGCAATACTTGGCGCTGCGGCCAGCCGAACGTCCGAACGCCATTCGGGAACTCGTCTGGTCTTTAGTCACTTCAGCGGAGTTTCGCTTTAATCACTGAAGTGAACGAAAATCGATTTGAGGAAATTTGCGAGGACTTTGCCAAGACAAATTGTGATTTGCCGCGATTTGGTAGAGAATAACAACGGGTCGATGCTGTGAGGTTTCCAGGAACGCCGATGAACAGGATGGTTCGACGGTGTTCCTGCAATCAAGTTCAGGAGAATTGAATCATGCGATGTCACTATGCCTGCGGTTCAATGGACCATTTGATGGCGCGACGCCAGTTCCTCGGGGCAATCTCGTCGGGTGCTGTGGCGGCGGGGGGAGTGATGCTGGGGGGACTCTCGGCATTGACGCGACCGAGTGCCGCGGCCGAACTTGCCAAGCAACAGAAACGCGTGATTGTCTTCAACATGCATGGGGGACTCAGTCAACTCGAAAGTTGGGATCCCAAGCCTGGGACACCCACGGGTGGACCATTCCGCGCCATTCCGACATCGGTACCGGGAACGCATATCTGCGAACTGCTTCCCGAGACCGCCAAGCAGATGCATCGACTCGCCATCGTGCGGAGCGTCGACACGTCTGAAGACGATCACGGCAAAGGGGCCTACATGATGCTGACAGGTCGGCGTCAAACCCCTGCCAGCGATTTTCCTCGAATCGGTGCTGCCGCAGCGAAAGCGCTCGCCCCCGAATCAAGTGGGCTGCCGGGACATATCCAGATTGCTGCGGGCGGGGGTGGCCGTACGAATGACTCGGCTTACCTCGGACCTAAGTATGCCGGGGTGATCATGGGAAATGGTCAACCACCCCAGAATTCGGCACGACCCGAGATCATTGATCAGATTTCTGATGACCAGCGTAATGCCCTGCGTCGTTCGGCAAATGAACGATTTTTGTCCCGCCGCCGGACCGCTCTGACCGACGCCTATACCTACAGTTATGAACAAGCTCGTCAATTGATGGCGCAACGAGATGTGTTCGATGCCACCAAGGAATCCGAGCAGGATCAGGCTCGTTACGGCAAGCATGATTTCGGGCGTCATTGCCTGCTGGCGCGACGACTGCTGGAAAATGGGATCACCTTTGTTCAAGTGAGTCACTCGAATTATGATACTCATAATGAAAACTTCAATTTTCACATTGAACAGCTTGGTGAATTTGACAACCCCTTCGCGACATTCGTCGGGGACCTCGCCGATCGAGGTATGCTCGAGAGCACGCTGATCGTGGTGCTGTCTGAATTTGGACGGACGCCGAATATCAATCACCTCTACGGTCGTGATCACTGGAGCAAAGCGTGGTCCGTGCTGATGGGGGGGGCTCGCGTCATACCGGGCGCGGTGATTGGCAAAACAAATCCCAATGGGACGGAAGTCATCGACGCCAAGGTCGACCATGCCAACCTGTTTCATACCTACCTGCAGGCGGTCGGTGTGGACACCTCGAAATCGTTTGATGTGGATGGTCGCCCCATTCCGATTGCCGACCCCGCCTCGCACGGAATTCCCCAGCTGTTGGCATAATTCGTTTGATAGGAATTGATTCACGATGCCCTCGCCGGATGACAAACCGCTGCGCGTTTGCAGTTTTGAGAGCCGACGTGGGGCGGAAATGAAATCGCTCATCGAGCGACACGGCGCGATCGCCACGATCGCTCCCTCGATGCGCGAAATCCCCCTCACGGACAATCCGGCGGTCTTTCAATTCGCCGAGCAACTGCTCGCGGGCAGCATCGACGTTGTCGTGTTCATGACAGGAGTTGGTGCGACTTCGTTATTGGAATCGCTGGAAACTCGGTATCCCCGCGATCTCATTTTTGCCGCATTGGAAAAGGTCTGTGTGGTGGTTCGGGGCCCCAAACCGACTGCGGTGTTGCGTGGTTGGGGGGTAAGAATCGACTATCGCGCCCAAGAGCCCAATACTTGGCGGGAAATTATGTCGATTTTTGATCCGTCCATTCCTCTTCAAGGTCGCTGTGTTGCCGTACAAGAGTATGGTCAGCCGAGTGTCGAGTTCTATCACGCACTGGCGACACGGGGGGCCACAGTGGTGCCGGTACCGGTCTATCGCTGGGCATTGCCGACCGATATCGAACCGCTGCGGGCTGCAATCCGGCAGACGATTTCCGGTGAATTTGATTTGGTGATGTTTACGAGTGCTCAACAGCTTCATCATGTGCTAGAGGTGGCCGAGGAAGCAGGCCTGCGTGACCAGTGGCTGCAGGCGGTTCATCGTGACTGCCTGGTCGCTTCAATTGGTCCTACCGCGACCGAGACCTTGTCTGCAGCGGGATTACAGGTCGATATTGAGCCTGTTCACCCCAACATGGGGAGTCTGGTGAAAGAATCCATTGCCGCCGCAGAAACGCTTCTAATCGCTAAAAAAACAGCCCAACACAGCAGGCAGGCGGGTCAACCGGAGCGGTAACCAACCAGAGGTGTCAGATGCAGAATGCGAATCATTTACGACATCCGACCGTTTCTCGCCGCACGGCGGTCCAGGCGGGGGCTGTCGGAATGTTGGGGTTCGGACTGAATCACCTGAGTCGTTTTTCACTGGCCAGTCCCAGCGAAAAACGGGAACGAGCCACCGCCAAATCCTGTATCTACATTTTTTTATCGGGTGGGCTGGCGCAGCATGAAAGTTTTGATCTCAAGCCCGACGCGCCGGCGGAAATTCGTGGCGAGTTTCAACCGATTGCCACCGCCACGCCGGGGATTCAGATTTGTGAACACTTGCCGGGATTGGCTTCCCGCAGCTCCCACTGGGGGCTGGTTCGATCATTGACTCACCCAACCAATGATCATACGGCGGGCCATTATTACATGCTGACCGGACGCAGTATTCCCTCCCCCGGCTTCCGCGGAGATCGCGTTGCACGTTCGAGTGACTGGCCTTCGATCGCCTCCATCGTGGGTGATTCGGTCCCCCGCCAAAGTCAGCAGCTTCCTCCGGCAATTGTCTTACCCGAGCGCTTGGTCCATTGGTCCGGGGGTGTGATTCCCGGCCCCTATGGCGGAATGATGGGGAACCATCGTGACCCGTTCTTCATTGAAGCCTCTCCCTACGGAAACCCGTTCTGGCGCGGTGCGTACCCGGAGTATACGTTTGCCAATGAAACGAAAAAACCACCCCAAGAGGGTGACCAGCGAGTCTATCAGGCCCCCAACATCAAGCTTTCGCCGGAACTGAGTCTCGGTCGAATGAAAAGCCGCTCGGTGTTGCTGGGAGAATTGGACCGACAGCGACGTGAACTGCAAGAATCGACCTCGGTTCATCAGTATGACGACCACCAGCAATCGGCGATTTCGCTGCTTTCTGCCACTGAAGTCCGTCGCGCGTTTGATGTCACCAACGCTGACCCGCAGACGCTGGAACGGTATGGAAAAAACAGTTTTGGCTGGTCTCTGCTGATGGCCTTTCGTCTGGTGGAAGCGGGAGTCAATCTGGTACAGGTGAATCTCGGGAATAACGAAACCTGGGACACACACGGGGATATTTTTCCCCGACTGAAAGACAAACTATTCCCGCCAACCGATCGAGCCCTCTCGGCGTTGCTGGACGATTTGGTATCGAGTGGACTACTGGACAGCACCCTGATAGTGATGGGGAGCGAGTTTGGACGGACCCCGAAATTATCCACGTTAAACGAATCATTCCCCCTCCCCGGCCGTGATCATTGGGGAGCGGTTCAAAGTGTTTTCCTGGCAGGGGGCGGGGTTGCTGGGGGGAGCGTCGTGGGATCCTCGGATTCCATCGGAGCGTATCCTGCAAACCAGCCGGAAACCCCCGAAAATCTCGCCGCCACGATCTATCAGGCCTTGGGGATTCCAGAAACCGCGAGTTGGCATGACGAGCTGCATCGGCCGCATCAGATTTATCACGGTCAACCGATCAAGGGGTTGATGAGCTAGAAAAGCTGGCATCAATCATGGGCAGTCATTTCAAACCGTGGCGACGAAGAATCGGACTCGTGACGCTGCTCATCGCGTGCGTATTCACGGTCGGGTGGACAAGGAGTTGGTCGCGCAATGAATGCGTCCAAATTCCCGTGACTCAACATTCCCGATTCGACGTGGGGTCCACGAAACAGGTTTTCGGTTTTGCCTACCACCGAGTTTGCGATCCGAGTGAGAGCCAGCTCAATTTTTTCTCATGGCCTGAAGTGGGAAACATCGAATCGGTCCTGTCTATCGACGGAAACGGGCCGTTACAGAGTGACGGTTCCGATATGATGTGGAGGATTCGCTGTGGTGATCTTGCGATGGGACGCTCAGAATACCTTCCCGATTTCGATTCACAGTATTGCTTTGCTGTCGTACCGTATTGGCCGATTGTGATGGTGTTCACCGTTCTTTCCGCAGTTCTGTTGCTTTCTCAGCCACGTTCATCCACCGGAAAGGAATCGACTGACCCTGGTTCCGAGCAGCCGGTCGTCACTATCGGTCGCTTCATGAACGGTTGGCGAAGGAAAGTCGGACTCGTGACACTTTTGATGGCGTGCGTATTTGCCGGGACATGGGTCAGGAGCCACTGGTCTCACGGTTCCCTGCTGGAAATAACCCGCCGACACAACGAACACGATCAGCAGGATCGTCTGGTCTCGCTTCCGGGTGAAGTCGTATGGGCAGCAGCACGAAACCTGAACGCGTCGCATTCCTTCACAGAGTTCTTTGGGTCCATGTCTTTGGGAGATGGCGAATCATCCTATGGGGATCTGGTCTGTGGAATCCCGATCACCTGGCGAAGGAATTTGATCGGGTTCCGTTATGGCGACGGATTGGACGCAGAAGGGGATAATGCCTGCTCAATCCTCATCATCCGCTATTGGCTCATCGTGATTCCCCTGACCCTCATTTCCGTTTGGCTTTTGCTTTCCAAGCCATGTCCTTCGGCTCGAAAGTAAATCGATGGAACCCGTGAGGAGACTCCGAGGGAGACTGCGGTGGCCTGATCATGCGATGTGACTTTGCTCAAATTGCCTGAATCTCTGATTTTGATCTGGTTTGATTGGGAGCGGAATCATGGCGAGGATGACCCCAGCGGCAGTGCTTGCGCCTGAACAGTTGCGGCAGTTTTCCGTTTCTGGCCATGCCTTTGGCCATGTCGTAGAGGGATCACCGAGAATGACTCGATCTGAACTCACTGTCATTTGCTGAACCATTTGTTGCACACTGTTGTGCCAACCAAAATTATCCTTGTCCCCCCTGGGCATCTCCCATGAAATTACGGTTTCCGCAGTCCCTCATTGTTGGCGAGCGACTTCGGTATTCGCCCGTACGGTGTTTCTTTTTCCTCAAATCGAGTGGATGAATTTGATCCGCGTCGACTTGGATTTCGTTAGGAACGCCGGTTACAAACATTCATAGTCCTATTCAAGATGGTCGTTTTCAAGGGACAGCTCGATGCCGACAGATGAGGATTTCAATTGGCGCCGGCAGTGTTATGG
>JBIKZJ010000603.1:0-3161 GCA_044354755.1 Schlesneria sp.
CAGTGTGGGTGAAGAAGAATTGCGAAATATTCGGCCTCTCTACGTGCAAGGGCATTATGCGGCGTGGAGTTATTTTCAAAGCATCGAAACGGAACGAAATCAAGATTTTGTCAGCCGCTTTCAGCGTGAATACGGGTATGATCGCGTCATCGGTGATCCGATGGAGGCGGCCTACACGTCGGTTTACCTGTGGAAGCAAGCGGTCGAGAAAGCGGGAAATTTTGCGACGACTGATGTGCGGAAGGCGATTCAGAGCGGAATTCCGTTTGAAGCACCGGGTGGGACCATTCAGATCGATCCTAAAACTCAGCATACGTTCATGCATTTCCGTTTGGGGAGAATTCGCAAAAATCGGCAATTTGAAATCGTCCATCAGTCGAATGAGCCGATTGCTCCAGAACCCTATCCCCAATTTGTCTTTCCTGGCTGGCACTGTGACTGGACCGCTGATGGGCTGACCCGTGGTCCTGAAGTCCTGATCGGTTCTTGAAACGTGTGATTTCCTGAGGAGAATTTAATGAAGTATGTCACCGGTACACTCGCCGTAGTCCTGTTCCTGATTGTGGTGATTTTTTCGATCCAGAACCGTGAATCGGTCGACGTGTCGCTACTGATGTGGTCGATCAGTACCCCCAAGGTCTTTCTGATTCTGGGGACATACCTGCTCGGGATGCTGTCGGGTTGGGGTGCGATCGAAATGTTGAAGCGAGCGATGTCTTGAATCCCATGGTCTTGAATTTGGTTGTCTTGCATCCCGTTTTTATCAATCCTATGCTCAAATGCATCTTCTGATGCTCTCAGTGTTCTTTCCGGTTTTTGTGTTGGTTTGGATGATACCGAGGGAAAGTGATTTCGGCGTTTGTCTTGCGAATGACGTGATTACGAAATGACGTGATTACGAATGGTCAGGCCGTGGCCATCGTCGGTGTGGTGTCGCACTGGCCTCGGTCGGGTTGGAATTTTTGAGCGATGCATTTGACGGAAAATTTGATGAGGAGCTGTGATGAAAATGAATCGTTGGATGAACCGTTTTTTTTGTTTTCTCGTGATTTCGATTTCCGGTTTTTCAGGTTGGATGGTCGCCGTGGACCGGCAGGCGAGTCTTTTCGCCGAGGTCAAACCCGCGGCGGAAACAGGCGGTCTGAAATTACCCAAAGCGGACGCCCCGTTTCGAGGAAAAGTCGGAGCGACCTACCGAGATTCCACCCCCGATTTTCCTGCGCCGGTCACGGCCTCCAAGGGGAGTCCCAACGTCCTGTTGATTCTCTTGGATGATGTTGGATTCGGGATGTGTTCTACCTTCGGCGGGCCGATTCCGACACCGCACATGGATTCGCTGGCCAATCGCGGCCTCAAGTACACTCAATTTCATACGACAGCACTTTGCAGCCCGACTCGGGCCGCATTGCTGGCGGGACGAAATCATCATTCCTGCGGGACGGGGGTGATTATTGAAATGGGGACCGGATATCCCGGTTATACGGGGGTAATTCCCAAGAGTTGCGGGCTGGTTTCGGCGACGCTACGCGAAAACGGATATGCGACCGGGATGTTTGGGAAATGGCATAATACTCCCGAAACGGCGATCAGTCCTGCCGGCCCGTTTGATCGGTGGCCCACGGGGTTAGGCTTTGATTATTTTTATGGATTTAATCAGGGGGAAACGCATCAGTACTACCCCGTGCTTTATCGGAATACTGCTCTTGTTCCGCAGCCGAAGTCGCCGGAACAGGGCTATCACTTTATGGAAGATATGACCGATGAAGCGATCAACTGGACGCAAAATGTGCGGGCCGCGAATTCGGATCAACCCTGGTTTGTCTATTTTAGTACCTCGGGTGTGCATGCTCCGCATCATGCTCCGAAAGCCTGGCGCGAAAAATACCGGGGAAAGTTTGATCACGGCTGGGATCAACAGCGCGTGCTGACGCATCAGAAACAGATCGACATGGGGGTGATTCCTCGGGGAACCCGACTGACACCCCGGCCGAAAGAGGTCCCCGCCTGGGAGACCCAGTCGCCCGAAGCGAAGCAGGTTTATTCACGGTTGATGGAGAACTATGGTGCCTACATGGCGTACACCGATGATCAGGTTGGTCGGTTAGTCGAAACTCTGCGAGCCTCGGGTGAAATTGATAACACGTTGATCATGTATGTGGTCGGTGATAACGGTGCGAGTGCCGAGGGGGGACTGGAAGGGACTTTTAGTGAAGTTGCCAGCCTGATCGGGATCCAGCTGGGTCTGCAAAGTACTATCAAGCGAATCGATGAAATTGGTGGACCGACCAGTGAGCCACATGTTCCGGTCGGTTGGGCCTGGGCGATGGATACTCCGTTCCAATGGACGAAGCAAGTTGCATCGCACTTTGGCGGGACCCGTAATCCCCTGGTGGTCCACTGGCCGGAGGGAATCAAATCTCGCGGAGAGATTCGGACACAATTCCATCATGTGATTGACGTGGTTCCGACGATTCTCGATGTCTGCAAAGTGGACCAGCCCCAGGTTTTGAATGGAATTCCTCAAAAACCGATTGAAGGGGTTTCGATGCGTTACTCGTTCGATGACGCGAAGGCCAAAAGTCAACGAACGACGCAGTATTTCGAGATGGCTACGAATCGGGCCATTTACCACGACGGGTGGGTCGCCTGCAGTCGATACGGTTTACCCTGGCAGACTGCGGGGCGTGGGGATGAGTTTATCAATGCCCCTTGGGAATTGTATCACGTTGCTGCCGATTTCAGTCAGGCGGAGGATCTGGCGGCCAAGGAGCCTGGGCGGCTGAAAGAATTGCAGGCCAAATTTCTGGAAGAGGCGGGGAAATATGATGTGTTACCGCTGGATCCCCGTTTCAGCGAACGATTCGATCCCAGCCTTCGGGTCTCTGGTCCCCCGAAGACGAGTTGGACCTATTTTGGTAACCGGGTTTCGCTTCCCGAGCCGATTGGCCCGCTCATTTTTCCGCGTCATCACACCATTGAGGCGGAAGTGACGACAGCAGCGGCGGGGGCCGAAGGGGTCTTGGCCTGCTGCGGTGCATTCTCGGCAGGCTGGTCGCTGTCGTTGCAAGCGGGAAAGCCGGTTTTTCGGTACACTTGCTTTGACGTTGCAGATGTTTCGATTACGGGAACAGCAGCGATTCCTGCGGGAAGATCCGTGATTA
>JBIKZJ010000605.1:0-3145 GCA_044354755.1 Schlesneria sp.
CAAAACTCTGTTGGAAGCTCACACGCCGTCTGTTTGCGGAAGGGAAGTTCCGGAAAGAATGCAGCGCGAGCGGCCCGTCAGGGGTGGCCGACGCGCATGTCGACGGCGACTCGTTTGAGCCAGAGCGACGTCAAAAAAACAGTGAGCCCGCTGGGATTCGAACCCAGGACCTACGGATTAAAAGTCCGTTGCTCTACCAACTGAGCTACGAGCTCAGACTTCACTGTCTTGCCAGTTGTGATGAGCAGGGACCGATCATGCCTCCAGTCGGACGGAAAAAACTGTCCGAAAAAACACGCTGAATGTCAAAGCTGCCCAAACAAAAATTCAACCCCGCCGCGGAATTATTGGGAATTCTTGCGGAAATCCCAGTTCCGTCAACGGTCTGAACCGTTCTAGATTCTCGCGTTTCTCACCCTTCGCGTCAAGTCTCGACATCTGAGGCGGATTGAATCTTGGGGGGCCCGGTTGGCGGGTCGATTCGCTGCCGGTCAGGGGGCGCTGTTTCCCCTGAAAAGCCGATAAAAAAGCCTCTGATGATTGCCGAATGTGCTTCCGCAGATCATCAGAGGCTGGTCAGATTATCCGTTTCAGGAATTATTTCTTTTCGACGATCCAAATGTTTTTGAATCGAACTGCGTCACCATGGTCTTGCAGGAACAACGCGCCGGGCTTTTGGTCCGAGCGACCGCCACCTGGTGTCGATTTCAGCTCGATATTGTCGTGAATCAGCACCCCATTGTGCTTGATCGTGACGCGGGCGGGTGCAGTGACCTTTCCATCGGCATCAAACTTGGCACAAGTGAAGTCGACGTCGTAAGTCTGCCAGCTCAGTGGTGGCAGGCACATGTTCACTTTGGGTTTGGCGTTCTGATAAATCCCACCACACTCGTTGTCCGCCCCTTCCAGGCCGAACGAGTCGAGGATCTGGCATTCGTACTGATCGCCGAGGTACATTCCGCTGTTGCCACGACCTTGACCGGTGGCGTGTGGCATAAACGGGCTGCGGAACTCCAGATGCAGCGTGTAGTTCTCGAAGGCTTTTTTGGTTCGAGTCCCCACCCCCATCAAACCCCCTTCTTCCAGTTTCCCCGGCGCCCATTGCTCGGCATCCGTCCCATTGAAGAGGATCGTGGCTCCCTCAGGTGCCGACTTGGCCAAGGTGGGGGACTCACGATGCAGTCGCTTCAGTTCGCCGGCGGCTTCACCATGCTTTACGGTGATGGTGCCATTGGCGATGGTGGCGTCGAGTCCGTCACCAACCGCTTTGGTGACTCCCCCCTTGGTTTCGAAGACGAATTTCATTTTCTCGTTTTTGGTCGCGTCCCAACCAGCACCGGGCAAGCCGCCGGGAAAGGCAACGACATCGAATTTCCCATTTCCTCGGGCGATGACTTGCGCACCAATCGTGCGGTCGCCCACTTTGCCGAGGTACTCGCCCTGAACCTGGAAGTCGGTTCCCGCCGTTTTGGCGTCCAGAAACGATTGTTTTGGATCCGGTTTTTCCTGGCTCATTACGGGTGATGTGGCGAGTGACAATAAGGCCATCAACCCCAGGACAGACAATTTCCATGACCGCAGCATGTTGCAGGCTCCTCAGAACAGAACAAAACAGAGAAAACGTTTGTGCGAGAGACGGATCTCGCCCTTAAAGTGACCGTGGATACATCGATATCAAGCGAATTTTACCTGAAGTGACTTCGATTTCCACACGAGGGAACAGTGCCCCAGATTGCGTTGAATGTGGGAAAGTCGGCATTACTTCCATTCTTTAATCCGGACATTGCGATAGCGGACGAACTGTTTCGTGTAATCGCCGCCGCCGTGCACCTGCAGTGCGATGCTGCCGGTGTCGGGATGGCGTTTTTCATTGTCAGTGAATTCCATGAAGCGAACCTTGTTGATCCAGGTGGTGATTTTCGGAGGATTGCTTTCGATTCTGGCTCGCAGCTCATTCCATTCACCATGCTTCCAGAACTCGGGCCAATCTGCTGGCTTGATTGGACAGGGGATCAGCGAATCTTTGGTTTTGATTTTTGTGACGGCGTCGAGAAAATCAAAGTTACGATGGCTGATGCCACCCGACAAGCCTTCGCCATAGATCCCGGCGAGGTTTCCGTTATCGTGGTAATCGACCATGTACTGGTAGGCTTGTCCCCGTTCGTTGCTCCGCAAAAACAAGCCGCTGTCTGGACCGAAATCGTTCTTCATTTCGACAATCACTTCGAAGTTGCCGAACTGGCGGTCGGTCAGAATGATTCCGCCGTTACCGGGGATGTCCTGGCTGCCGACGATGGCTGATTCCTCCAATTGCCACCGACCGCCGCTGGTGTGCATGCTGGCGTTGCTGTGGCCGGTCTGGGTACTGACGTGCCATCCTTTGAGGGATTTTCCATCGAAAATCGTTTCGAACGCGGCATCATCCAATTTTTCCCGAGGGAAATCGACCGCCTCGACCGTATTGACGGCGGCGATCATGAGCGAGAACAGGGCAAGCGTACTGAGGAATCGCATCCGGGAAGTTCCTTCGAAGTTTGCGGGAGGTTGGGGAGATTCCTGGTTAACGAACCAACGCAAATCGACGGACGGATCATGACCGTCGACGAAAACGGTCTACGAAATGCGGTCCAGGAAATGCAGTCCACGAAATGCGGTGGTGGTTTTCAGGAGGTGGCATGATATCGCAATCCCCATTCTCCTGCCTAGCATCGGGGACTCGCCACCTGGCCGTGTCGGATCACTTCCACGATTCCCCTGATTTCGCAGCGGGGGAATTTTGTCGTTGAACCCGAATGAGAGACTCCAGTAGGATCTACACGAGCAGTATCGACAAGGGTTTTCCTGTTGTTCTGCATACAAGCCTCAACACCTCTTCTTGGTTATTTGTCCGTTTCACATTATTTTTTTCTTTTGACAACCGGCGTCTCCGAGTGTCTTTGGCTTCGGAATGAGAAAGTGGTTGCTCGCATGAGACCGCAAGAGCTTGCCGGTTCCGATTCGCATCATTCGCGTCAGGGGCGGAAGGTGTATCTGGTGGGGGGTGGCATCGCCTCGTTATCTGCGGCGGCCTTGCTGATTCGGGACGGTGGTTTTTGTGGTGAGCAGATCCAGATTTTCGAGAGCCTGGGAGTCCCCGGCGGCAGTC
>JBIKZJ010000604.1:0-3145 GCA_044354755.1 Schlesneria sp.
CAGCAGTTGCTTGAGGAATATCCCTCGCCGAAAGAGTGTTACGAAGATCTGCTTTGGGCCTTAATCAATTCAAAGTCCTTTTTGTTTATCAGGTGAAATTGCGAATGGAATTTCGACAACTTGGCGGCTGCGGCTTCAAGGTTCCCGTACTGAGTCTGGGAACAGGAACGTTCGGCGGGGGTGGCCCGCTGTTCAAAGCCTGGGGAAAAACCGATGTTGCCGAGGCGATGCGGTTGGTTGATGTTTGTCTCGCTGCCGGCCTGAATATGTTTGATACGGCGGATGTTTATTCGCAGGGAATGGCCGAAGAAATTCTGGGGGAAGCGATCAAAGGTCGCCGAGACAAAGTGATCATTTCGACCAAGGGAACCTTTCGCATGGGAATTGGCCCCAACGATTTGGGGTCGTCACGTCATTATTTAAAGCGCGCGGTCGATGCCAGCTTGCAGCGGTTGGGGACCGATTATATCGATCTCTATCAACTGCATGGTTTCGATGCGATCACCCCGGTGGAAGAAGTGCTCGGGACACTCGATGAACTCGTCCGCATCGGCAAGATTCGTTACATCGGCTGTTCGAATTTTTCGGGCTGGCATTTGATGAAATCGCTGGCGATCGCGGATCGCCACGGCCTGACGCGTTATGTCGCAAACCAGGCTTATTATTCGCTGGTTGGCCGTGACTATGAGTCGGAACTGATGCCACTCGGCCTGGATCAAAAGGTGGGGGCTGTCGTCTGGAGCCCGCTTGGCTGGGGGCGTCTCACCGGAAAAATCCGTCGGGGTGTTCCCCTGCCCGCGTCGAGTCGTCTTCAAAGCAAAGTTGCGTTTGACGCTGGCCCGCAGGTCGAGGACGAGTTTCTCTATCGGGTGGTCGATGCCCTGGATGCCGTCGCATTGGCGGCGGGCAAGACCATTCCCCAGGTGGCACTCAATTGGCTGCTGCAGCGTCCGACGGTCTCGAATATCATTATTGGAGCCCGCAATGAACAGCAACTGCAAGAAAATCTGGGTGCGGTCGGCTGGAATCTGAGCCCAGACCAGGTGGCCTTGTTGGACGCTGCCAGTGCCGTACCGCTCGCCTATCCCTATTGGCATCAACGAGGATTCGCGGAACGGAATCCGCCACCTGTCGGCTGAGTTTTCGGGTGAAGAGCAGCCCGCAGAGGATGCCGTCGCTTTCGCCAGATTCTCATGGGGAGTATTCTTTTCTGCATGGAACTTCCCCACCTTTTTCAGAATATGGTTCGCTGATGCGAGCTTTGGCTAACATTCGATGGCGGCGACGGATTTGGCGAGTCTGTCCATGGAGCTCGCTGCGCTCGGCTCTAGTTTCCTTCCTCTCCGTATTGGCTATTGCGATCGTGTTTGATCATACGATGCTCGCCAGCCTCGAACGACGGGGACTCGTCGCATCCGAGAGTTGGAAGCGTCACAATCGGGTGGTTGTCGCAAACCATCATCGCAAAGTTCGGCATCAGCCGATCCCCGGGCCGAAATGGGCCAGCTCATCGGGAGTTCGTGCCTGGCTGGGGCATCCCGTTTCCCAGACACGAACCAAACCCCATCGATTGCTGGTGATGGGCGATTCTTTCGTCTGGGAATCTCCGTATCTGACCTTGAATCACATGTGGTGGCGTCAGCTTTCGATCGAGCTTTACCGGCGCGGGTATCACGATGTGGAAGTCATCGCGGCAGGAACATCGGGGATGTCGACACATGAAGAACTCAACCTGGCCCGCACGGTGGTTCCCGAATTTGACCCGGATCTGATCCTGTGGGGGTTTGTGACCAACGACCCCGACGAACGAATGGTCAAGCAGATTAACAGCAGCCAGCTCGCCCCCCCGATTCCCGGTCGTGTCCAGACCCTCTTGCAATACGTGACCCCGCGATTGCTAGATCTCTTTAAGTCGCGCCGCAATGAAAAATTGGCCCAGTGCTATCTCGGTCCCGAGTACGGGTATGATTATGCGGATTGGCTGCAACGGATTCATGACGGGGAAAACTTCGAGCGTTACCGGCAGACCATTCGCGAGGTGGCTCAGTTTATGGCCGAGGTCCAGAAACCGGGGATGATGGTGACCCTTCCGGAAGCGCCGATCCCCGATCGGTTTGCCTTCTCGTACGATAAGGTCATCCCTCTGTGGCGCGAGGCGGGGATTCCGGTCCTGGATAATCTGGGTCCGTTTGTCGCGAAATATCCTCAGGTCGAAGCCACCGGCCCACAGTCGCTGATCTGGGGAATTAATCCTGCAGATGGACATCCCGGACCACGTTCGACCTCCTTTCTGGCCCGGCAAACGGCCGACCGACTCGAACAGGATTACCCGCAGTTCCTCGGTCCCAAAACCACGCCAGCGGAAGCGGTCACCATCAATGACTGGTTGCCGTACGACCTGAATCTCGAGCCGGTCTCGGTCGCTGGACCTACCTCGGAGTTTGAATTGACCTACCCGGCGTCCGAGGCCTTCCTGCCAACGATGCCACTGGAAATTCCGACGGTGCTGATCGGACTCGAACAACCTGTGAAGCTGAGCACCATCCGGCTGAGTGGTGCGGGGCTGAAGTCGGCACGCATCTGGCTTTCGACTTATGATCCCGTTGACGCTTACGATACTCAGGGGGTAAACGATCTCGGGCTGCAGCAGGGAAGCGATCTAACCTGGAAAATTCCCGACGCGTATTCCGACCGGGAAGCCTCGGTGATCCACTTCCAAGCGGAAGTCTTGCCGCAGCAACCGCAGCTCCGTTTCACGCTGCAGACCAGTCCTCGCGGTGCGATCAGGGCGGAGGGCTCACCGTGACCGCGATTCTGGGCCTTTCGGCGTATTATCACGATTCGGCAGCCGCTCTGGTGATTGACGGAGAGATTGTCGGAGCGGCTCAGGAAGAGCGATTTACCCGGATCAAAGGAGACTCGTCCTTCCCGCATCATGCCGTGGGCTGGTGTCTGGATCAGGCGCGACTCGAACCGGGACAGATCGATCATGTGGTTTTTTACGAACGACCGCTGGTTCATTTCGAGCGGTTGATGATGACGTGGCTGCTGACCGCCCCACGCGGTCTTCGCAGTTTTCTTCAGATCCTTCCGGATTGGCTGACGCGAAAATTGTGGCTGGAGCGCGAAATCGCCAAAGAACTCG
>JBIKZJ010000220.1:0-10422 GCA_044354755.1 Schlesneria sp.
TTCAATCCAGTTGACGGCGCGGCACAGGGGGTCTTCGGGGCTCACGCGGTGGAAATCACCGGTTTGGCTTATCCGGTGAACAACGCCTGGATCATGACCGCTGGGGCAGACGGTCTGGTCAAACGCTGGCCGAATCTGGGCCAGCCCGTCAAGACTGCGGCCGGTCATGAACAACCGATCCTGGCGTTACGAGTCAATCCGAGTAACTCGATGGTCGCGACCGGTTCCGCCGACAAGACGTGTCGCTTGTGGAACAACAGCAATCAACAACCCTTGCGGAATCTGGAGGGACACACCGCCGCAGTGACAACGCTCGCGTTTCAGTTCGATGGGGCGCGAATCGTCACTGGCTGCGAAGACAAGATTGCACGGCTGTACGATGCGAACACCGGGATGTTGATCAAGGCCTATCCCGAACAGGGGGGGGCCATCACCGCCGTGGCCATTCATCCCAACAATCAGGAAGTCGCCGTCGCCGATGCCACCGGCGCGATCAAGATTTGGAAGGCAAACGAAGGGACCGAAGTTCGCTCGTTGGCCGGGCACGCGGGGGGGACGTTTGCGCTGGCCTATGCGACGTCCCAGCAGCACCTGGTCTCGGGGGGAGCGGACAAAAAAATTCGCGTCTGGAATCCCGCCGATGGAGCTCCAATTCGGGAACTGGATGCGGTCGATGTTGTGCGTGCGGTGGCGATTTCGGCTGACAATCAGCGGATTGCCGCTGGGGGTGAGGACAAACTGATTCGCAGCTGGAACCTGGCAGAAGGGACACCACTACTCACTTATGCCGGTCATACCGACCGAATTACCGCCCTGGAATTTTCACGCGACAATTTAAAATTGCTGTCATCCAGTCTCGACGGAACCGTTCGGGGCTGGAATGTGGCGCTGGGGCGGCAGACGCAACATGCTGTCGCGGCGGGCGGCGGGGCGATTCAGGGGATTGGCTGGTGGAATGATCATCAAAATTTTGTCTTTGCCGGTGCGGACAAAGTGGTTTACTGGGATCTGCATGCGATTCAGTTGGTACACATCGGCGATGAAAAACGCGTCAACTCGCTCATCATTCACCCGAACTCCTCGCAACATTTCACTGGGGGGGATGATGGGAGTGTGAAGTATTGGGATGTTTCGAACGGAAATCTGATTCGGGAATTCAAGGGGCATGCAGGACCGGTGCGAGCGGTGGCTCTCAATCCCAATCAGCAGCAGCTTGCCAGCGGGGGAAGCGACAAGAAGTTAAAACTCTGGAACATCAACGACCCGTCGAAGCTGCAATTCGATATCCAGACCCCTGCCGAAGTGGTGCAGATCGCGTATTCGCCCGACCAGAAAAAATTGATTACTGCGGGGAGCGACCATCTGATCCGGGGGTTTGATCCGACGTTACCCAATCCGGTGCCGCCCGCTCCACCGTCACAGGAAGCGACGCAGGTGACTGATGGCCATCCCGCCGCGATTTCGAGTCTCGTGTTTGCTCCAGACAATAAAATTGCGATCAGCGCGGCGGCCGACGGATCTCTCCGGACATGGACGATTGCGGCTCCACAGTCGACGTTCTCGTTAGCGGGACATCAATCGCAAGTTTACGGTGTCGCCTTTCATCCCACGCTGCCGCTGATCGCTTCGGCGTCGAACGACAAAACGGTCAAGATCTGGGATGGGGTGAAAGGTCAGAACCTGCGTTCGTTTGCCGCACAAGGGGGGGCGGTCTATTCGCTCGCCTTTACCCCTGATGGCACCCATGTGGTGACCGCTGGCGGCGACAAGACTGTTCGCGTCTATCAGCATGCCGACGGTGTGGAAGTCCGGCAATTGAGGGGGCCGACCGATGCACTCTATTCGGTCGGAATCAGTCCAAACGGCCAACAGGTCGTTGCTGCCGGTCTGGACCGCAAGATCTACGTCTGGAATATCGACAACCCGACACCGTTGAAAACGCTGTCGGGTCACAAGGATGATATCTACAAAGTCGAGTTTTCTGCGAACGGCAACCGCCTGCTGTCGGTCGGCTATTCGGGGACGATTTCGGTCTGGGACCCGAATCAAGAGAAGCCGCTCTTCAGCCAGAAGCTCCCGGCAATCCTGTATTCGGGGACATTCTCGCCGAATGGCAAGCAGGTGACATTGCTATCCAATGACAGCAAAGTCTATCTGCTGGATCTTCCTGTCGAGGCCCAGTAACTGATTTTTCTTAACGAGACTTAAAAACGGTTCAACCACAGATCCCGTGTGTGAGGCAGCAATCATTGACTCGGTCGCGAACAGGACGAATTCGTTCCCTGATCTGTCCCCGTTGACGGCCATGACGATCGAACGACTCGGTCTCGACCGGCTTCATGGTCTCCGGCTTTCAACCGCGTTCAGGCAAATTCCTTAAAGACGGCGTTCGATGCGTGAATGCATTCCTGTTCAGAAAATACAAAGATTGTGAACCACGAATAACGCGAATAACGCGAATAGTAGGGGGAAAAGATTCGCGATTCTGAAAACGGAAAACGACTTTTAAAACCTCGGACCGCAGTGATTGCTGCTGCGGCGGGGATACCCGTGGATTTCCGCCACCGGTTTTGGTCAGGGCGTGACCGTGGCCTGTGCGGGGGCTCTTAAGGTCTTCAGGAAAGCAATGATCGCCGCTCGATCGACTTCTGTCAGCACGCGGTAGCGATTACGAACATGCTTGGCGGCACCGGCATGTCGTTCGATCGCACTCTCCAGGTGAGGAGACTTGCCGTCATGGAAGTAGGGTGCCGAATCGGCAACACCCCACAGAGGCGGGGTCTTCCATTCGTCGAGTGAGGGATGGTTGGTGGGAAGCGGAACATCGGTTTCTTTCACGTACCCCCCCATTTTGATTGTCGGTCAGGCTGTGCAGACTGAAGTCGCTGTACACAGACTGTAATAGGCGACAACGGCGGTTTCCGTCAGCCAGACCAAACCGAGTCCAATTGCCATGAGCGAATAACGGATCGCACAGAACTGCCAACAGGCTCGAAGGGAGCGAGACATGATTGAGCACCTCAAGCAGAAAATCGTTGAGAACCCGAGAACCGGGCCGTTTGCGAACAACTTAAGACAGAATAGCTTAAGTGCAGGGGGAAGGGAAGTCTGAGATTTTCCATTTTTCCCAGCAGAATGGTTTGGGGGCAGTGAGTCGCCTCGTGGAAAATATGCGGATTTGGTTGTTGCGAAATCCCTTGCTGGTATGTGGCGTTGAACTGTTGTAGTATCGAGTTTGCGCCATGACCGACTTTTCCTTGCGTATTCCCGTTGTTTTGACTTGAGATAAATTATGACTCGATCTCTCGCCTGTTCGTTTGGTCAACGCCTGATGCTGTTGAGTCTGCTCGTGATGGTGTCGTGCAGCCAATTCGCGTGGTCGCAGGAGGCTGTGGTCTACTTGAATCAGGGCTGGTCTCAGGCGGATCGTCTCAAGTATTACTACACGACTCAGGGATCTGCGGCGATACCGTATGATTTGTACGTGCATCTGGAAGCAGTGAACTCGACCGAATTGTTCCGATTGGAACAGTTTGTCAGTGAGTTTGGCTTCACCCCCGGTATTGTCGATCCGCTTCAAAATCCCGACGGGCTTCCGATTGGAATCGCCAAAACCAGTGTCAAGGAAGGTCGCTGGAAAGGGGACTGGTTGGGGCTAACCTGTGCCGCGTGCCATAACAATGAGCTGCACTACAAGGGGACCCGGATTCGTATCGATGGGGGGGTGAATAATCGGATCAATTTCTATGGATTTATCGCAGCGCTCGACAATGCATTATCAGCGACATTAACGAACCCCGATCGCTTTGACCGTCTGGCAAAAAAACTCGCAGCGAACTCGGATTCTTCTCGCGCTGATTTGCGTCTTCGACTAGAACTCGCAACAAAATCGATTCATGACTATCGAACCCGTGGGTCGGTCACCGCCTTTCCCTTTGGGCCCGGTCGTATTGATGCCCTCACCCAAATCCACAATCGGGTGCTGAGCTCGGCACTCGCTGTTCCCGAGAACTGGACGGCCAATCTGGTTCCTGCCAAGCCCCCATTCCTGTGGAACGCACCGCAATCGGCCTGGGTGCAGTGGACGGGGATTGCCGCCAATCCTCTGGATCGAAACGCCGCAGAATCGATGGGGGTATTCATCAAAGTTGACCTCCATTCAAAGACTCCGGAAGCCGGGCTGTTTGACTCGACCATGGACCTGAGTGGACAGCAAGAAATCGAAGAATTGTTGCGACGACTGGCGCCACCCAAATGGCCGGAAGAGATTCTCGGAAAAATCGACCGTGACAAGGCGGCTGTGGGTCAGCGGCTGTTTGCCGCGAATTGTTCGGAATGCCATTCCGTCTGGCCTCATCGCTGGAGTAATCCGAAATTGCAGGGGAAGCGTTTTATTGAAAATGCCATTGTTCCACTGGATGTCGTTGCCACCGATCCGCTCCAATTCAACACGCCGCAATTTGACCGAAAGCCGTCCTATTTGTCGGGACAGCTGAGCGATTACCTTCCGCCTCCCTTCAAGGGAAAGGAAGTGGTGCCGTTTGCAGTCCTGATGAATACGGCAAAAACGTATACCATGAATAAGGCGTTAGCGAAATTGTCCTGGACCAAAGAGCAACTGGAAGATGCCCGAGGTTTTCGTGATCCCGATGAACCGCTGCCAGCTCAACCCGCCTATAAGGCGGGGCCTCGAGATGGGATCTGGGCTGTCCCCCCTTATCTGCATAATGGCTCGGTCCCCAATCTGTACGAGTTGCTGACTCCTGCCAAAGATCGTGCGAAAACCTTTTTCATCGGCAGCGAGTTTGATCCGGTGAAGGTGGGCGTCGACACCTCAGGCAAATCGGGGCAGTTTTTGTTTGACACCAAGCTTGTCGGCAATTCGAACCTGGGCCATTCCTTTGAGGCGGGGCCGCGCGGGAAAGGAATTATCGGCCGATTGCTGAGCGACGACGAGCGTTGGGCCATCATCGAGTATTTGAAATCGATTCCCACGGAAGAGGGACAGATTACTCCCTATGGCGGCCCCAAAGATCCGGTTGAAGCCTGGAAGGATCCGTCGTTTTTTCACAAGCTTTCCCATAACGCATCGGGCTACACGGGGGCGAATCAAGCGGTTGCGGTATCGCCTGCCGAAGGGCCTGGCAAACAACCCGCACCCGCACCCGCACCGGCACTGGGTGAAGAGTTGATGGAATCGGGCGAAGTCGAGTTGATTGAATCGATTCGTCAGCAGACTCTCGACCGACTGTCGGCCCAATATCCCGCTGGCAAAAGGGGCGTCTTGCGGGATGCCCATCCGAAAACACATGGCTTGGTGCAGGCCCAGTTCATCGTCGGGGACAGTGTTCCCGCCCCACTTCGGTATGGCGTATTTGCCAAATCTGCGACGCTGAATGCGGTGATTCGTTTTTCCGCGGGGGGAGTCGATGTGCAGCCGGATACGGTTCCGCAAGGGCGTGGAATGGCGATCAAGTTGCTGGGGGTCCCCGGTCGGAAGGTTATCGAGCAGGAACAGGATGCGATGACGCAGGATTTTGTGATGATTAACTATCCCACTTTTTTCGTACCCAGCCTCAAGGTCTACGACGACTTCACTCAAGCCTCGTCAGCGGGAAAACAACTTCCCTTCTTTAAAGAGCACCCCGAGGTGGCGGTCGCGGCCAACAAACTGAGTCATCAACCCTTTCATAATCCGCTTCACGTCCGTTACTGGAGCGAAACCCCCTATAAACTTGGGCCACACGCGATCAAGTTTTCTGCGCGACCCATCGTCAACAGCAGTAATCCCGCTCCTGAAAAATTGGGACCCGATTACCTGCGTGAGGCGATGATTGCCCAAGTCGGCAAGGAAGATGTCTATTTTGAATTCCTGGTGCAGGTCCAGGCCGATCCCCACACCATGCCGGTCGAAGATTCTCTCGTCGAATGGAAGGAAGCCGATGCTCCCTTTCAACGGGTCGCCTTGATTCGAATTCCCCGGCAAGATATTTCGGCAGTGCAGAATCTGAGTCAGGCGGAACAATTGTCGTTCACCCCCTGGCACTCGCTCCCCGAACATCAACCGCTCGGCTCAATCAACCGGGCGCGACGAGTGATCTACGAAGCGGTCTCGGAGTTCCGACACCGAATCAACGGGACCAAGCGTGTGGAACCGACGAAATTATCGGAGATCGGTTTTTGAGCTTGTTCGTTTGTCTGTCTAACGACTGAGCTCGTCCGTCGGCAACGTCTCGAATTTCTGGTCTGCTGCCAGCAGTGGCCAGCATTACGATGGCTGACGAATCGTGAACTTTTCACCGGGGTCGAGCAACTGAATGACGTGACGGACTTCGTAAGGCTTGGTCACCAGACCACCGGATCGGGCCGAATTCCATTGCATCATACAGACATGATTCGAGGTCGCCAGAATCACCGGTTTGCCCGCCGCCTGGTTGAGAAACGCCGATTTCTTTGCCAGAATCTCGCGCGAGTTTTCCGGCTTTTGGATGTTGTACACCCCTCCCGACCCGCAGCAATCCCGAGCCTGCGGGGCAAGCTCCCATGAATATCCCGTTGCATTCAGCACATGGGTTGGAATTCCCGCAACCTTCTGGCCATGGATCAAGTGGCAGGGAAGATCGACATAAACCCGAGCCCCCTGATCACGTCGCGGCCGCGACACGATTGTTTGTTCGCCGAGAAAGCTGAGCACGTCACGTACCGGCAGAGTCCCTTCGAGCCCCTTGCTTAATGCCAGCCCGCAACCGGATGAGTTACTGACGATCGCCTCGACATCCAGGTTTCCAAAGGCCTGTCGATTGTTGGTCCGCAGGGCCTCAACACCCGCCATCCCGGTATGTTCTTGAAACGCACCACAACACCCCTGATCCGGGGGAATCACCACCTGAATGTTGTTTTCGATCAAGACACGAACGGTGGCAAAGTTGATTTCGCGAAACAGCGATTCCATCAGGCAGCCGGTTAACAGGGCCACACGTGGTCCGGTCGGTCGGTGCTGACTCATTAGTTGTCGTGCGTAATCCGCTGTCGACTGCAGCGCCGCAGGTCGGCCCGGAAACAGGAATCGATGCCTCAGCAGCCCCGTCTGTCGCAACAGGCGAGCGGGCAGCATCGCCAGATTGAACAGGAAGGGGCGTGCAGCAAGCCGTGCGGCGAGACGTAGCATCAGCGGCGGTTTTGAACGCCCGGTTGCCACGTGCGCATGCTTGACCTGCTCGAAAATTTCGCCGTAAGGAACGTTCGCGGGACAGGCGGATTCACAGGCGAGACAGCCGACACATTCCGCAGTGTAAAAGTCGGTCCAGGGGTCTTGGACTAATCTTCCTTCCGCTTCTTCCCGCCAGAGGCGCAACCGGCCGCGGGGCGAGTTGTTTTCATCCCCCGTCAATTTGTAAGTGGGACAGACTTCGAGGCAAAAGCCGCAGTGAACGCAGCTTGCCAGCAGATCTGGATCGTGCGAGCCACATTCGCTCGCAACAGCCGTAGTTGTGGGAGGCGATTTTGTCACGCTCTGTTTGTTTCCTGTTCAAGAAGGGAAATCCAGGTGGCTTCCCGTGCAGACGGTTTTTCCGCAGGCCAATGACGAGAATGCCAATCACCGCCGACCGCGACCAGCGCATCCTCGTGTTCTCTGACCAACTGTGTGATGCGTTCGACCTTGTTGAGATCGTCGGGAACGTAACCATGCAGCACACCGTTGTAACAGAGTGCCACGCAGCGAATTCCCGAGATGTTCGCGATGTGGTTTGCGAGCGCGACAACGGCTTCGGGTGAGGTCTTGAAGACGAAATCAGGACAGCCATCGGTCGGGGTGGGAACGTCGTGCCGACTTTCCCGCGTCAGGCCAAACGAGCCCGCAAACCCTGTCAAGAACGTCTCGACCAGCGGAGATTCGGCGGCGGGGCCATTGACCACGATTCGCAACTGGCACGTTTCGTCGGTTCCATCGATAAGAAAGTCGATCGAATCCAGCCAGTGCATCCAGCAATTGCTCAATAATTTTGGGATCGCGGCGACAATCGTTTTCGTCGTGCCCGACAGATGATGCACACTGGTGATGCCGCAATCGGGGCGTAATCGTAATACATAGTCGATCGGTTGGCCAAAGCGGTCACCGGATCCGAGTAGGAAGCGAAACAGGTCATAGCCCGTCGTCGTTTTCACGACCCGTTCTCCCACCCGGACGAGATGACCGCTGGGGAGTTTCCAGTTCATTCCGACAATGTTGTCGCAGAAGGGGCCAAACCGCGACGAAGCCGGGGCAAAACCGGTTGCATTGACCTGTTCACGCAACGTGGCGGACGAGTCAATCAACAGGGGAAAACGTAAGTGATGAGGTGCTGCCAAGTCCTGAATCTCGGCGGCAGTCGCCTCGGCCGACAGACAAACAACCCCATCAATTTCGTCAAGGAATGGCGTAAAACAGCGTGAACCGACTTCTTTCAACGGGGATTTTTCGCCCTCCGCCGCGTGCGATTCGTGCGGATGCGGTGTCCCGAAATTGTTTCCCGATGAAGAGCCGCCGATCGAGATTCCGTTGGAGGGATGCACGACGGCAAATCGTCGATCTCCGAAGACTTTGAGCGGGTTGAGCTGATGTTTTGGGTTGAAGATGGCAGGAATCGAGAGTTGAATCCGCGTCATTTCCGCGCCAAACACCATCGGCATATAGGCGGTTTTATCGTTACCAATCCCATGCTCGCCCGACAACGTACCACCGACATCGACCACGCGCTGCATCAGGCGTTTACCGATGAGCTCGACTTTTTCCAGCTCACCCGGTTTGCGGGAGTCGAACAGGAAATTGGGATGCAGGTTACCGTCCCCTGCATGAAAGACGTTCACCGCACGGACCCCCGCCGCATCCGCTTCGTCGTAGACCAATTGTAACAGTTCGGCCAGGGCTCGCTTGGGGATCACGGCATCCTGGACGACGAAATCGGCGCTCAGTTGGCCCATCAATCCCCCCGCTGCCTTACGGGCTTTCCAGAGCTTCTTGCGCTGTTCTTCGTCGTCGCTGAACACGACATCTTTCGAGCCAGCCGAGCGTAAAATTTCCGCCACCGCTTCGACGCGGGCATCAACCAGTTCGGGTGGTCCGTCAATCTCGGTCAGCAGCATAAACGAATCTTTTGGCAGTCCCACCGCCATCGGACTGTTTTCGACCATCGCGACACAGCGGGGATCCATCAGTTCGATCGCGACCGGAAAGGACGAATGTGCGACCAGGGCATGGATCGCTTTCTCGGCAGTGTGCAGATCGGCATACGTCGCGCGGAACGTCCAGACTTTGTCGGGGCGTGGCAACACGCGCAGCCAGAAACGGGTAAAGGCCCCCAGCGTCCCTTCCGAACCGACCATGAACCGTTTCCAGTCCTCACGCCAGGGCCCGCGTCCTCCGGCTGGGCCTCCGAAGCGGTGGACCGTTCCATCCAGCAGAATCGCTTCCACCCCGAGCACATAATTGCTGGTCACTCCGTAACGAAAGCAATGAGCCCCGCCGGCGTTCATGGCAACGTTGCCACCGAGTGTACAAACGGGCCCGCTGGAAGGGTCTGGGGGGTAAAAGACCCCATGTGGCTTCAGGGCTTCGTCGAGTTGATTGAGCGTGACGCCACATTCGACTTCACACCAGAATCCTGCCGTGCTGATCGTTCGGACACTGCGTAGCGCCGACGTATGAACGATGACCCCCCCTTGGGCAGCAACCGGCCCACCCGACAACGAAGTGCCGGCCCCACGGATGCAAATGGGGACATCGAGCTCTTTGGCACTTTTCAGCACCCGGACCATTTCGTCAGCGTCGGTCGGAATCACGACCGCATCCGGGCGGAAAGTTTTGTAGCCCAGCCCGTCGGCGTCGTATCCTGCAAGTTGTGCCGGGGAGGTCAACACGCGACTGCGAACACCCGACTGTTTGAGGATTCCATCAATTCGATTCGGTTTCATAGTGTCCGCTTGCACAAGGGATTTCATCCTCGGTCCACGATCAAGGTTGGGGATGAAATCTAATGACGTACCACAGACTGACGTACCACAGACCAGCCAGCTTGCGCCGCAAGTGTTTTGTTGCCTTTTTTCACAGGCCCCCCTGGGACAGTCCCTGTGTCAAATCGGCAGCGGATGATCTTTGCCACGACTCCCGATGGATCTTATGCAAAAAAAAGCATTTTGTCGCTCTGACAGGGAAAATCTGGCCAAGAAAACCGGTGATCTGCGGCGATTGGGTGGAACTCATGCGACGGCAGGCCCCTCTTCGGTTCGGAAATGGAAGGAACTCACCAGCAAATCCGCATCAAAGATCCGTTCGAGCTTCCGCAGTTTGGCGGTTTGTACAATGGATTTGAGGTTTTTATTCGGCAAGTCTTGGAGCCGGAATCAATCCCTCGGTTCGAGGAGACGGTGGAAAGTGTGCGGGAT
>JBIKZJ010000221.1:0-10410 GCA_044354755.1 Schlesneria sp.
CCAACCTGGCCAAAAACAAGCATGAATACAGCGATGATCCAGGTGTTTTTTCCCAGTCGAGAAAGCCTGTTCGTTTTCATGAAATCGCACTTTTCAATTCATTGCCGGTTATTACCGGGGGGGGTTACATCATCGAGAAACAGGGATGCACAGAATCAAGCCCACTAAGGGGTCTGCGTTTCCAGCGGAACATCACAAAAGGTCAAGACCGCAATCCGATTGGCACCGTACAGCAACTGGTTCGGATTCCATGCGGCACTATCCAGATAGGTCAGCTTCTGACCCTGCGACGGTCCCTTTAGCTTCAGTTTCAGCTGTTTGCTGATTTTGGTTTCGGAAAGCGATTCGCCAGAAATAAACGGAACGCTGTTGTCGTCCAGCGAAAACTGATTGAACAGTTGATCGTCCCACTGCACGGGCTGATCAAACTCAATCAGAATCTCGTCTCGGGCTGGATTAGCAAACTGCCACTTGACGAGGTTTGGTGGAGTGATTGACGATGTGAAAATCTTGCCGTAATTGTCACGCTCGACCAGCGGGGCAATCAGTTTGGCAAATTCCAAATAGCCCGCTTGCGGATAATGGCATCCCCCTGGAGGTTTGATGCCAACTGTCGACATGATACTCATTCGGGAAAATGCGGTAGGGAGGTTGCGCTGGACTTCACGCAATCGATTGTCGGACCCATCAAAACCCATGGAACACGATTTTGGCCAGATTTGAAACACGTAGTAGTGTTGGAGATTGGGATAGTCCTGCTTCCATGCGGCCGCCAGATCGAGAAACAGCGGTCGATAAGTTTCATATCCAAAACCACCCGTCGGACCATCAGCCCCTTGGTCATTTTCGCCCTGATGCCAGAAGATCCCTCGAATGCCGTGAGTCAGCCGGGCTTCGGTGACGCGCCAAAGTAATCGTCCGTAGATCGTGGACATCGACAACGGATTTTCGGGATCACGCTGGTGCTGATCGACGCGTGTTCCCCCCACCGCTCCATTAATGATGCAGATCGGCATCTTGTGATTTTCGACCAATTGTCGAGCGAGCTCCATTCCCCAGTAACCAAGCTGCAGTTTTTCTTCATCCCGACTGCGATGCACTGCCTGGCCCCAGATGCGTGCTGTCTGCGGATTCCCCGACATACTGCCAAAACTCCGGATCCATTCACTCCGGAAAGTCTGTTCGCCACCCTCACCCCAATCGGTTGCCACCGCATTCGACTGGCCATTGATCAGGTAAGCATCTCCACAGACCAGGTCCCCGACGCGGCTCAGCACCGTTTCGGTCGCTCCCACCCGCTTGCCAAATTCCACCCGGTACTGAATCAATCCCGGTTTCAATTTCGCCGTCAAATGGTAGTTCTGATTCGAATCCAGCTTGCTGGTCGCCGTCGTGACCAGCTTTTCATTGGCATAGAGCTTAAGAAACACCGCGTCGGCGGGTTCATCCAGTTTGCCGCAATAAAACAGCGTCCCTTCGTTTTTGTCATCCCGCGCATAAAACTGATGTTCGACCGGTTTTTCGTCATCACCCGGAGTCCGAACTACCCAGGGGTCGCTTGCCGGTTCAGTCACCGCGATCTGCACCTGCTGCTGGATGGGGCTTCCCCCGTTGCGGGCCGTTGCCACGACGGTAAGTGTCCCACTGTTTTGAGCACGCAAAAGTCGCAGTTTGCCCGGTACGGTCTCACGAGTGACCGCCAGGTCCGCAACGCTCCACTCGAATTCGATCTGACGGGCAGCTGCCGATTTCAATTGATCGGAATTCGTGACTTGGGCCACGATTTCGAGAGGAGTCCGACCATCCCAATCAGTTGGTGCCTCGAGGCGAAATTCCGGATCTGCAATGGCTTCCCGGATCACGACCGGAATGTCGCGGGTTTCGATTTTATCGGGATAAATCGCCTTGAACCGCAGTGTCGCCAATTGATCCCCGGAAACACGTCCGGCATCCACGGTCACCTGAAAACGGTCCGTAGAAATCAGCGCCTCTTCCCCGTCTCGTTTCAGGGTCCAATAGACCTTCTGCGCTCCCCCCGCTCGTGCGGTCACGTCGACACTTTCCCCTTCGATCACAGAAACTTGCTCGGGTGTGACCGAAAAAATCTCTCCTGCTTGTATCAGGTGACCGACTAAAGTTTGCAGAGGCTTTTGGTTTTCATAGGACAACCGAGCCCATTCAGGCGAGCGAACCACGTTTGACACACGGACTTCGTCGACATCGCCGCTGAAGTCGTAGTTATCATACCAGCCACCGATCCACATGCGTGCGGGACTTTTGATCGCCAGTGGCGAGGAATTCGTGCGGGTGACTCCATCCAGAATTCCGTTCACGTACAGCAGAGATTCACCGTTACGGTAGGTATGCACCACGTGAACCCACTCAAACCTGGGTACGGGTGTCTTCCCAGCGACATCGGCACCCGAAAAGTAGCATTCCATCCGCACGTGGGGGGGACTTCGATAATTGAGAATCACCTTACCCTGAGCCTCTTCATTCCCCCAGCCGAGCACTCGTCCATTCGCCACTTCCGAACGAAACCAGGCTTCGGTGGTATTGGGTTTTGACTGGGTTGGAAAACCCGAAATTTTGTCCCCACAAAAGACCCCGCGCTGACCGGGAAAATGCCGAGCCTCGCCAATCATCCCTCGCACTTCGGTCGTTCCGGTATCATTGCATTCCAACCGACCGGTTTCATCTTGAACAGGCCCATTCATGTGAAACACGCATAAATAACCATTCTCTTCATTGAAGACCTGATTGCCGTGTGACGCAGTTTTCGCTGCGGGGTTGCCCCAGTGCAGTCGGATGGTTTGTCGAGAATTCCCCCGAATTTGTGGAATTCGGATCCAGACGGAAGCCTCTCCCTTCACAGCATCCCAGGCTTCGATTTGAAACGGGAGTGGCGTTCCGGTGTCCGATGAAACCCTCAGATCATCACCAGTGGGACTTGCCTGACGAAAATCCAAACTCTCGCGATTGAGCCTGACCAACAGCGGAAAGTTCTCGACAACAGCGGTCGCAGGTAATTCTGCCCCCTCGGGAGTTGTCAGAATTGTGAGGGAACCCGAATGTTTCCAGGAGCGATAATCTCCACTCGGCAGAGCCGTTTGCGCATTGACGACATCCCCATGCCAACCAAAGTTCACGAACAAGGTAAGTATCAGGGGGAATACGGATCGACAACGGGATTGTGGCAACCGATTAAGATTCATGGTATCGCTCGTGATTCACTGGAAGGGGATCAGCGTCGTGCAATTGCGTGAGTGCCAACTCAAGCCGCTGTTTGTTGTACAAAACTCCGCAGTAATTGCCCACGATCAACAGAATGAAAAACGCATTCCGTCCACGATTGCGTCGGAAGTCAATCTACCAACCGCCAGCAGCCGATATCGATGTTTCCACTGCGGATCGCCAACAACCTTGAGCAAAGAAATCGAGTTGAGGTGCGTTTCTGGGGTTGAATCGCGATTGAGAGCGACGAATTGATTCGGCTGCATCGACCGTCGTCTGCAGAATAATTATCATGTCGCCATGTCCTCTACACCCTCACAATCCGTTCTCGGTCGACTGGCGGGAACTGCAGTCCTTGTCGCACTCGGCACATTGCTCACCGCGACTTACTTTCAAACGGCATTCTCATCCCGGCAACTCGCGTCGAATTTTGTCAGCCCCCAGACCTGGTACGCGATGGCTCACCGCATCCCAGCAGTCCTCGCTGGCCAAACGGCACCGGAATTTGTCAATCATCCTTACACTTTCACTCTGGTTCCCTGCGCGGTCGTTGCGGTGCTGACGTGGGTTTGTGGTGGTTTTTTCCTGGCGCGACGCCTCGGATTAAGTTGGACCGAGGGGCTGATTCGCTGGGGGTGGTGGGGATGGCTCTGGTGGTGTCTGGTTGATGTCTGGGAATGGGGGTGGATCGTCGCCGGGGGAGCGGGGCTTGAATCCCTGATCGGGATCCTGAGTGTCACACCCCAGTTCTGGGTTGCAGGATGCCTGGCGGGATGGATGACAACCTGGTTGACGCTCAGTTCGCACGTCTCCCTGATCAACTCGACCGATTCTCCTCCATGGCCCTTTTGGCGACTTTGGCTCGCCTGCGGTCTGTACGTCGTCATTTTCACAACGATGAATCACAGGCTCTATGCCAATTTGCTCGTCCCGCATGGCGACTCGGTCATGTACGAAGAACACCTCTGGAACTTGCTGCATGGCAAAGGATTTCGCAGCTATCTGGATCGTGGACTGTTCTTTGGCGAACACATTCAGTTCGTACACCTCTTCCTGATCCCGATCTATGCGCTCTGGCCATCACATCTGCTGCTGGAAGCCTGTAGTTCGAGTGCGCTCGCTCTGGGGGCCTTCCCGGTATTCTGGATGACTCGTCGCCATACCCAATCCGATCGCCTGGCGTTTGCGGCTGTGATCGCCTATCTGCTTTATTTTCCGATGCAGTTCCTGGACATCGAAATCGATTTAAAAACCTTTCGTCCCGAGTCGTTTGGAATCCCGCTACTGCTTGTGACACTCGATCAACTCGATCGGAGGCATTGGCTGGGAACGATCGCCGGAATTTTGTGTTGCCTCACCGTGAAAGAAGATTACACACTGATCTTTGGCCCGCTGGGTCTTTGGATTGCATTCGCCCCGCCGGCACAAATTGACGATCCTGCGGTTAACACCCCGGGGGGGGGGCCAAAACCGCCGTTTTCACTTCCGCACGCAAGTCGCTGGAGTTCCCGACGAATTGTCAGTGGGCTGCTTCTGAGCCTCTTCAGCGTTGCTTATCTCTGGCTGGCAACGCGAGTAATCATGCCCTGGTTTCGGTCAGGGGATGAAGTGCATTACGCCAGCTATTTCGCTCGCTTTGGCAAGACGCCAGAAGAAATTCTGAAAACCTGGGTGACACAACCGTGGTCGGTCGCCAACGCCTTGTTCACGCCAGACACTGCATTATATGCCCTCGCACTGCTCGCCCCACTCGCCTTTCTGCCGCTGCTGGGGGCTTCGCGACTGGCGGTTGGCTTTCCCCTGTTTGCTATCCTTTGTATGAACGAGCTCGAGGGATCGCGTACACCGCAACATCAATTTCATGCACCGCTGGTGGCGGTGATTTTCTGGGCTTTGGCGGCTGCCCTTCCCGTCGCCTGCTCCATCACCCGAAGCATCGTCCAACGATTTGGGGGGGACACTCGACAGCAAACCTGGATTTCCAACGGACTACCCGGTCGACTGCTTTGGACCAGTTCCCTGGCAACGGGCCTCTTTTTCAGTCTCGGCCCGCTTGGGTTGCCGTTTTGGGATTCGGGTTCGAGTTGGCATTGGCAAAAACTGTACGGAACAACTCGCCGCGCCGAGATGTTTTCGCGGATCGAAAACCTGATTCCCCCAACCGCACGAGTCGCCTCGACCGATTTCGTTCATCCACGCTATACACACCATCTGCGTTCGTATGATTACAGTGACTATCAGCGGAAGGTGAGTGGCACTTGCAGGCGAATCCCGGCGGATACCGATTACTTGGTGATCGACACGGGACACAAGTATTCGCGGATCAAGGTCCCCAGCGAAATTCCTGAGCGGAAAGAAGCCCCAGATGATTGGGAGCTGTTACCAGATACGACAGAGGGTCTGTTTATCGTGCTCAAACGCAAATGGAACGAAAAAGCGGAGGCACGACATGAAGAGTAATCTGGACGTTTTTGGGCGGCGAGCACAGCAATCCCCTCAAGGGATCGGGCCTCGGTCTATTCCGCAACTGCTGGTGAGCGTTCGGTCCCGACATGAGGCGGACCAGGCCCTGCAGGGTGGGGCCGAAATCCTGGATGTCAAAGAGCCCTCACTGGGATCGCTCGGAATGGCTCCGCTGCCCCAGATCGCGGCGATCGCTGCACACCCGGCGATCCGCGAAGGCGAAATTCCCCTCAGCGTGGCGCTGGGTGAAGTGGGCGACTGGACACCGTCAAAACTCGTCCCACAATTGCCGATGGGGATCACCTTTGCAAAACTGGGACTGAGCCAATGTACACACCAGGCCGATTGGCAAGCGGACTGGTTACGAGTACGTGAAAATTTTAATCGTCTCTCTCTGTCACCACTGCGCTGGGTCGCGGTTGCTTATGTCGACGCGGCGGAAGCGGGATCTCCCGGCATTTCTGCCGTGTTGAATGCGGCACAGCAAACCGATTGTTGCGGTCTGCTACTCGACACCTGGACCAAAGATGGCCGAATGCTGCTCGATGAAATCGCGGTTGCCGAGCTGACGAAAATTGCCGATGTATGCCATCAGTCGGGTTTATTTCTGGCTCTGGCAGGACGACTGAATCTCCAACGGTTATCCGATCTGTCCGCTGTCGACGCCGATGTGATCGCCATTCGATCCGCCGCCTGTCGGGGAAATGATCGAACGACAGAACTGGTGGTTGAGGGGGTGGTCGAGTTCAAAGCGGCGGTACAACAGCGATTTGCGATGGCAGGGGGCTCTCCCTCTCCCGATCCCGATCCCGATCCCGATCCCGATCCCGATCCCGATCCCGATCCCGATCCCGATCCCGATCCCGATCCCGATCCCGATCCCGATCCCGATCCCGATCTCATCCCGGTGATCGGACCGCGCATCGCCTGACTTCAGGTAAAAAACGGCATGGTGCCGATCATTCACCTCATCTGAGTTACGGCTCATAACATTTGCGATTGTCCTGGGAACAGGGTTCGATATCGCAGAGTTTGCCATCGGGGCCGTAGATTGTTTGTGTTTTTCCACACCACACATTCCCCTCACCTGCCACCTCTTTCCCTTTGGGCAATCCGTGATTGATATACATCCCCTTGGAAAGCAGACTGCGGCACCGGTTGGTAGAGAGAATTTTCAGTTCTGAGGCCATCGTACGGCTCCTGCATTAAGACCCTGTTGTCGATTCCACAATTCAGGAATGATCACCCTCACAAACCCTGAAAGCATTTCCGTATCAATTGAGTTGTCCGGCAGCCTTCAGCAATGCCCGCTTCACAGCCGTACACGCGATCTGGACCTTGTATTCATTCATCGAGAGCGGAGTCGACTGCGCAACCGCGAACGCCGCAGCAGCCGCTGCCGTTTCCTCGTTCAGCGGCTGGCCGATCAGAACCCGAGCAGCGTCATCGACCAGCCAAGGGATCGGAGCAACATGTCCCATCACGATGCGTGCATCGCGGACGAGGCCACCTTCAAGTTGTAAACAGACCCCGGCTGCCGCAAGAGGCCAATCGAGTCCCTCCATTTGGAGAACTTCATAAGAGGCGCTCGACATGAGCGGAGATTCGGGAAGCCAGACATGAGTGATCATCTGGCCGGGCCTCAGAATGGTGTGTCCCTGCCGATCGGTTTGGGGCGTTGAATAAAAGTATTCCAACGGCACCCATTCGGCATCAACGACAGCAGACCCGTTCGATAACCCCGGCCCAGATGCTGCCGCTGGACCAATGATCCGTACCTTGGCACCCCAGGCAATCAGAGCCGGAGCGAACCGCGAAGCGTTGATGAATTTGGCTGGCCCGCTGTTTCCCAAAATCGCGTGATAACGATTGTCACCGGATTCCGGTAACGAGACACCCTGTTCCATCCCCAAGAGCCCATACCCCTTGCGAAAATACCAACAGTTGGGGAGGTGGCAGAGGTCGCCCCCCAGGGTTCCACAGCCTTGCACCTGGATCGCTCGGATTCCATCGATCACATCGAAGAGCGACCGATAGTGACCAAGTTGCGGCGATTGAGCCAGTTCATCGAGGGTGCAGAGCGTACCAATCTGATACCCGTTGTCGAGGGGGGTAATCGTGCGGAGCGAGGGGATTTGCTTCAGATCCACCACACGTGCTGGAGTCAGTAATTCGGCTCGCAGCAGACTGGTCAGATCGGTCCCTCCAGCCAGGATCGTGGTCTGGATTCCCTCAGCACCAAGAAATGCAACCGCCTCGGCTTCCGTCGTGGGGCGAGCGTATTCGAACGACTTCATCGGTTGGCTCCTTTCAGCACATCCAGCACGCGCTTCGGTGTCAACGGAAGCACTGGAACTCGGACACCGATCGCGTTGGCCACCGCATTCGAGATGGCCGCACCGGGGGAAATCACAGGGGGTTCACCCAATCCGATGACACCACGATTGTATTCACTTTCTGGTTCATAAAATTCCACCACGAGTTCCCCAATATCACCCATTCGTGGCAGTTTATAGTCGTTGAAGTTCGCATTGATGAACCGGCCAGTCTTGTTGTCCATGATCCGCTCTTCACTCAGCGCGTAGGCAATCCCCATAATCAGTCCTCCAGAGACTTGACTTCGCGCCAACAGCCGATTGACGATCAGGCCCATATCCTGCACCGCAACCATCTTCACGATCCGAACAACCCCCGTCTCAATATCCACCGCAACTTCTGCCATCTGGACTCCGCCCACTTGCTGACTGGTCAGCCCCTCTTCCTGCGTCACCGGACCGCCCCGCAGTTCGAGTGGCATTGGCCCAATGAGCCCAGCGGCCTGCTTCCAGGTACAGACCAGGGTTTCTGCTGACCAGATCCGGCCATCACGCGCGATCAGGGAATTTCCGTCGACACCATATTTGGCGGCGGCAAGATCCAGGATTTTCCAAAGTGCTTGCTGCGCGGTCCGGCGGACTGGCCCGCTGACACCACCGATGGTGGTACTTCCGCCCGAGGGGCCCGCTTGTGGGTATTGATTCGAGCCGATTGAGACCTTGACGGCGGTCATCGGAACGCCAAACGTCTCGGCGGTCACCTGGGCAATGCAGGTTCGCGTCCCGGTACCGTTATCCTGAGTCCCCATCAGGACTTCAATGGTCCCATCGGGGTGAACTTTTAAGGTGACATTCGACTGATGGGGGCCGCCCCCCCAAGTATGCAAGGCAACTCCGACTCCTCGTTTGACGGCCCCCCGTCCCGCTCCCTGACCCCGCGGATGCCATTTCGTTTCCCAATCCATTAACCGGGCGGCAATCTCCAGCTCGGGTCGATAGATGTGGGGAAGGCTGGTCAGATCGAGATTTCGGCGAAAGAATTCCAGCGAATCGAGTCCCGCTTTTGCAGCCAGATCATCCAGAGCGGTTTGAGTCAGAGCACAGGCTTGAGGATGATGGGGAGCGCGCCAGTCGCGTTCAGGTCCGCAATGTGTGGCAATCCCTGTTGCCCTGCAGGTCCGATTGCTGGGTTTAAAAAGATAAGGGGCCATCCCTAATGCAATCGTCGACCCCTGGGGGCCACTGGTTCCCCAATGATGGCTCTCCCATGCGGTCAGATGTCCCTCGGCATCGCATGCCACGGTGACCTCCGCAAACGCCGACGGGCGATTCCCCGCAATTTGCATTTCCGTGGATCGATTCAGCATCAGCCGCACCGGCCTACCGGTCACTTTGGCCAGCCGGGCACAGGCGACATCCCAGGCATCGACGGCAAACTTCGAGCCAAACCCACCCCCCATAAAGTCGCAGCGGATGGCGACACGGGCCGCATCAACACCCAGTGGCAGAGCATACTGTGTCGCAGTTCCCGAAACATTCTGAGTCGACAGGGCAACCTGAAGATCCTCGTCCTTCCATGCGGCATGTGACCCATGTGGTTCGAGGCACATATGGGTAATCGTAGGGACACCGTAGAATCCGCGATGCACATAGGCTGCCGATCGGATAGCCTTGTCGGTGTCCCCTGTTTTGTCGACACCGAGTGTTCTGGTGAGCTTCAGCGGTTCACCCGCATCGGTGATTTCCGCAGCCTCGGCCCCTTTGAGATTGGCTTCGTCGACATAGTGTGGCAAGGGGTCGAATTTGACTTCCACAGCCCGCAGGCCATCTTCGGCATATTCGGGTCGTTCAGCCGCGATCGCGACAATGGGCCAACCTTCATAGCGAATTTCGTCCCCGACCTTGACCATGGCAAGGACCGCTTTGACCCCCTTCACCCCTTTGGCTTTTTCCAGATTGATGAGGGCCACTTTCGCATGCGCGTGCGGCGATGTCAGCAATTTGGCAAAGAGCGTCCCGGGCGAGTTCATGTCATGGGTGTACTTGGCATGGCCCGAGGCTTTCACCTTGCCATCCACTCGCGGGATTTCTCCCCCCACCAGGGTGTGCGAGCCTTGCGGGGCCCAACCGATTTTTCGCTCGACCATCTGATTCCCACCTCCACGCCACGAATGAAATGATTGACAACCTGGCTGCGGGCCAATTCCTGGACTTAAGCCAGGATAATTCCACCTGCGTTTTTCACGCAAAACCGGATCGTCAAGGTTGCCTTTGTGCCGTTTCGTATGCGGCTTTCAGGACTCCGTCGTACGCACCGCAGCGACAAACATTCCCCCCCAGTCCTTGTTTGCAAGCCGCCTGCGTTGCACCGGGATTCTGGTTACAGAAACCACGCACA
>JBIKZJ010000606.1:0-3137 GCA_044354755.1 Schlesneria sp.
TCGAAAACGCAATTTGGTATCCCGGCGTTTCTTTCGATCGCGAATTGATCAGTTCGCCCTTGCTTGCGTGGCAAGTGTACACGCCTCGGGGCAGCGGGCCATATTCGCCAGCGGCTTCGGTTTTGTCCCAAAGGTTCTCGAAGTTTCCCCCAGAACCGGATAGGATGTCAGATAGTTTGCCCACAAAAAAGTCCTCAGAAAAGTGGTGTGAATTACTAAAAACGAGCGTATCGGCAATTGCCGTTGCCGATACGCTTTTATTTTTTTGCTAACTTGCCCCCAGCAGCATCCGCAGCGCATGGCGGCGAGCATTCACGGCGGCGGCATCACGAATCGACCATATCGTCAGTAAGCCCGCATGTCGGGCGCGTCTCTTGGATTTTTGAACACCAGTTGCAATTATGAGCCCGTCCCGAGCGAGCCGCATCGGTATACTGCCTCGCCACTTTCCCCCATCGGGGCATTTTGAGTGAAGATCATCCTCGGCGAGGTCAAGCGTTCCGCTTCCGGCCTCGGCCAGCCGGTCGAGAAACCGCAGCTCCAAGCGGTCGATTCGATCTTGCTTGCTGCGCGATGCCAACAATATCCCGGCATCACGCAGCGCCTCGCCCTCAGCCTCGACTCGGTTTTCAGGTGAGCATAACCCCAAAGTAAAATCGAACAAACACCCTTCCTTAAATCCCGCCAAGTGGCATTCTTGGCAGATACTGCTATTCCGTTTTTCGAGCATCATCGAGACCCCCCCTTCACGTTCCGGCAGGAGGGGCATCCGGCGGCAATCCACTTGTCGATTTCAACCTCAGACCAACGGATCAACACGCCGAGATGGCGCGGACGCGGCATCGCCCCCGAATCCGATAGTCGGCGTACATGGCGAGCAGAGCAGGCGAGTATTACCGCCACTTCTTTAACGTTCAGCATTTTCGCGGGCGAGTGAGTGAGACTCTTGGACATAGAAAGACTCCTGTAAACGTCACCATCGGTGATGCGAAATTGCATCGTCGACAGCAGGAGTCTAAGCCCGGAAATTGTTGGAAACAGTAGGCAAACGGTCGGAAACAGTATGCAAACGGTACTACGGTTTTTTGCTCACTTCGCGATTGGCCAAAAGTTTTTTCGCAATTTCGATACCTTCTGCCGTGAGCCAACACCCGCCACCACGTCCAGTTTTGCTATCGGTAAGTTTGAGGTGCACCAATTTTGACAACGGCTCTTTAAAAGCCTGTTCGCTCGCATTTTTACCGTCAACACCTCTTGAAATTTCTTTATTATTTGTTCTGTTGTCAGGGGAGGTCCGATCTTCCCGCAACATCCATTCCAGAATCAAATACTGCTTCTCGTCTAAAACCGGAACCTGTTCGGCAGCAGCTTCGGTTCGCTTTGCTTCCATGGTCAACACGGCGGGCGGCCTCAGGGAGTCAATCAGAAGTTCCAACTGTCGTTCGGCTTCGAAAAAATCGGCAGGTCGATCATTGAACCCGACAGGTATGGGAACGTTCCAAGCTCGAAGCGAACGGCGCGAATTGCGCAGCTCCCTTTGAACACAGCTAAGCATCGAATTCTTGGAAATTTTTGCTCCTCTATTGATTGTATTAACCCGCCTCAACCATTCCTTAATCCATTCTCGCAGCCCGTCAATATCCCTTATTGGTTGCCCCGGAAATTGCAGAAAATCATCAACGGTTATCGGTTCCCAACCGTCAACCAGTTCTTCCGAAAAAAAACAAAACTGGGTCCACTGTCGCTGCAACTTATTCAGCCAAAGCTTAACATATTGCTTTGTGCCATTAAGAACATAAATTGCCGAATTTAAATCTGTCGGTTCCAATATATCCCATTCCCTCAAATCGTCATTCCAATGATCAAGGGCGTTGCTCGACTTTTCAAAAGTTTGCCACAAAATTTCCGCATCAAATCTAATGCAAAACTCATCATGCCAATCACCTGATTGATCTTCGGGCCAATCGCCGATTCTCCAAGAAAACCAAAGCGGCGCTTTCAGCCAATCGATGTTTCTCGATGCCCCGACAATACTTTGAAGTACCCTAAGCGCACTCAATTCGGTTAAAGGAGATTCAGCCATTTTCCGAAGCAAAAGAATTTTTGCATGAGCATCCGTCAAATGGTTGATTTTGAATTCGTCAACTTTCGGATCGTCGCTCAACTCTTTCGAACGAGCAAAGTCACCCTGATCTAGCCACCAAGCCAGTCGCTCTTTTCCGGTCGCGTAGTCGGGTTTCCAAAATTCGGGGAACCACCAACCCGCACGGAGTAGGCACTTCCAGAGAAGATCCGCATCGGCTTCGGGAAGTTTCTTCAGGTGTTTTTTTTCATTACCTCGGGCATAGTCTTCTCGAAGTCGCAGCGCGACAACACTTGCATGAGTCAGGTCAAACACGATTCTACTCCGGAAGAAAACCGGGCCAGCCCGCCGAGCCTCGGGGAGTAGAACCCAAGGAATCCGGCGGGCCAGGTTTCAGGCTTGATCCGTTGCAACAAATCACGCCACCCGTGAACCGTAGTCTACGCGGGGCGAGCCCGCCTTTCCATTGGGCACAAAAACCCCCCTCCCCGTGAGACAGGGCGATTTTAAATAAAAATTTCCACCAGCTCTGTTGAGTATGCAGTAACCCGGCGAGAAACCCCACGGAGAACCTAACGATTCTTAGCCACGGCCAGAACCATGACATCATCCGTCAGGGTTTTCGAGCGGCTTCGGGTTTGGTTTGTTTGTCGAGAGCGGCTTGCAGCACACAATTCAGACGTTCCGTAACCGCTTGCTGTTTGTCGGTCGGCAGCGCGGCAATCCGAAGTTCCGTGAAGTCCGCCCACTCGGCAGCACTGATGATCTCTTCGGTGAGTTTTTGCAATGCCTTGGCATCACCACAACCCCGTTCAATGTAAGCAGTGGCAAGCGCCCGATAATCGTTCATCGCGTTCTCGACCATGATTCATCCCTTTTCACAGAGTGTGTTCTCGTTCCTCACAATTCGATCATACGGCGTTCCGATCATCCGCACGATACGAACACCCCTTTTCGATTCAGTCCCCCGCAAAAACAAACCTCCGCGTTTTGCCGACAACCCGAAGCCCGGTCCCCATTGAAAACCCACTCGGGCGGTTCCGGTCGGCTTGCC
>JBIKZJ010000222.1:0-10392 GCA_044354755.1 Schlesneria sp.
GCCGGACGCTTGCTCATCTCGGCATAAGGGACAGGATACTTCGATGCCAGCATCGATTCGTACTCGTTGGCCCCCCGGATTCCGGTGACGAGTCCCACCAGTTGATCGGGATAATAAGGGAATAATTGCGTTGATTGCACACCCGTACAACCGGCAGCCAGCGGAATTTTATAAGGGGTCCCGGCATATTGGACCCACTCTTTGGCACCTGGAAAACCGGCGGAAGGGGTAATCAGCAACTGCATATCCTGCAGACTGACGACATCGTTCATCACGGGCAAACGATCGAGACTGGTTCCCTGCATATCTTGCGACCGGGCTTTGCGAATATCCGAGGTCAGCTGACTGATGGCGACGGCATCTCCTGCCACAAAACCCAGATTCACATAATCAACCCCGTACTGATAGGGACGATCACCGCGACCAAATTCCGACTGCACCACGGTTTTGATTGTCGCATCGAGCAGCGGCACTCCGGTCCCCCAAGTGGTGACAAAGTAGATTTTGTGTCGTCGCAAGCAGCAGTGTCGCGTGAAGGCGAGCGCCATGGGGGATAACTCGGCTGCAGAATTCGGATCAAAGTCGATCGCCATCAAAATCCGCGATCCCTCGGGAAGTTCTTCCAGCCGATCAAACAACCGTTTGGTCGGTGGAGAAGGGGACTCGTCCGAGCCGATTCCCAGCAGAATCGGAGCGGCGACTGCCAGTGCCATCGCCAGAAAGATCCAGCGACGATCCAGGACATTCAATCGGTCAAGTAATGTCACGGAAGAACTCACTCGTCACCTCCCAGGTAAGAGCGATCAAGTCCCAGCAGAATTCGGAGCGAAGTCGCCACCACACCAAGAGCCACGCCAATCATGATGGCACGCTGTCCCGACGTGACGATGGTCTTCCGGATAAACTCGGTCAGGTCCGCGATCGGCAGGTAAGGAGTCGATCCGTCGGTCATCACGGGCAGAACGAGTGTGGTGATTTCGCGATCCTTGGTCTGTCCTAATAGCACAATCAACGCAGTCACCAGCAAGAGGATTGCTTCGACATTCTTGGCTCGAAAAGCACGAAAGGCAGCCGAGGCGACATAAAATGCCAACAACGCAAACATGGTTGAGACCACCGGGCTGAACAGGTATTGATAAATCCACCAGAAGGCCCCCCCCTCCTGCAGAAAAGGCCCCGACCAGGGATGATTTAAATTCCTGGCGGTCTCGGGAACCACACCGATTTTGAGCATCCCCACGATCACCGTCACCCCAAAGGCCAGCAGTGTCACTGCGGAAAATCCCCATCCCGCCTCGGAGTCGGAAATCTTTTTCAGGTGGTGAAAACAAAGGGTTAAGCCACCATAAATCATCGCAATGGTCGTAATGATGGCAAACCAGTCTTCGGCCGTTTGCCGCAACCAAAGCAGTTGCGGGGAAAAAAAAGCGAAGATCATCAAGAAGCCAACGAGGCTGGCAATGATTACAGGAACGGTCTTTGACATCAGCCACCCTTCAGCACAGTATCAGTGATCCACTGGGTTCGACGGGATCCGTTTTGACCGTCACTCGTCTTGACACGGGGCGAAATGGAATCCCACGTCGCCAGTGCACATCCGGCCAGCACCAGCACCATCGCCGCCAGTTTGCCAAAGTCCTGTCCCTTCAGCATCCCTAATTGAGCCGGTTCCCCGGACAAATAGGCCGAGGCCGCGAACAGTTCTTCTCCCAGCAAGGTGTAGTCACACGCCGCCACGAAAAACGGCAGTTGGGTTGTTTCCGCAGTTCCCGCGATCTGAATCGCACCGACTGCATTCCCCGTTTCGGCCAGAATCAGCGATTCTGCGAAAAATTTCCCCAGGAAAAAGCACGCCGCAGGCTTCTCGCGATTCATCCAGCCACAGACCGAAGCGACATAACCAAATTGTTCTTCCGTGACATAATAGACCCGATCCTCGTTGTAATAGTCGGGACGTCCTGCGGCAATCGCCGCCGCCTGAACCGCTTCACGAGCGGCAGTCATCACGAGCGTTCGCGAAGTCGGGACTTCCAGTGGTGTATCGTACTCCGCCGCCATGCGGGCCACGTTCGACAAGATCATCAGCCCCGCGACGGTATCAATCTCTTTAATGTCTTCGATCCCAGGAACAAAGAGCATGGGCTTGCCCATTTCGGTCGCCCGACCGACCGCCTCTTCCATGGCACGCAGTCCGGCAATCGGGCGGACATAAAAGGGTTTGCCCCGTCGCGCCAGTTCGGTGCAGATGATCACAGTCCCGCAAATGGCGACCGTCAGCAGCGCGAACGATGTTTTTTCGAAATCAAACCAGGCAACCGCTTTTTCCTGCCCTGCCACGGCCGCTTCGTTCACTGCTGTTGCGTCGGCTGCGGAGACCGCCCCCTTAAAGACGATCAGGGACATCAATAGACACGCCAGCAACATCCCAATCCGCCGCCGTGAATTGTCACGACGGGGAATTCCCGAGTCCCTGGATCGCCGGAAAATTCCCATGGTTATCCCTCAATCAATTCCACGTTCGCACGGGGGACCATCACCGGTTGGCCATCAGCCAGATTCACTTCGACAACGCGAGCAAGCGATTCCGAGGCGAGAAGCACCTGCTCATGTGGCAAGCGCGTTACGGTCCCCAACGCACCAAAGTAAGGCTCGCGAATGATGCGTACCGGGGACCCCACATTTAAAGCTCCCACAACGCGGCCTGCATCACGTTGTGCTTCGGTCAGCGGTTGCGACAGCGGGATCACAATTTCTGGCCGCATCACACCCGCTCGAATTTGTGTCGCCCCGTTCACACTGGCGGCCCGACCCGCATGCGATGCCAGCAAATCAAAGGTCCTTCGGGCCATGGCAATCTCACCAAACCCTTCGGTCACGATGATCGTCGTTCCCAGCTTTTCGGTACCCGTCACCGCCACACCCAGATCATATCCAAGAATTTCTCGCAGATCGTGATCATCGATCCCTCCCGCAATCACCGCCGCCGCCCCCACCTCGATCGCCTTGCGGATCGCGGCACCGGTAATCCGGCGGCCGCCAATCACAATACAGTCGCGATGCTCGGGCTTGATCACCTGTTCCGTCAGATCTTCATCCGGTGACTTGGCCACCACCTGCAGCGTACCGAACGCTTCCCCTCCGACGCCAAAAATCCCCTGAATCAACGCCACATCCGCTTCCACCACCACCCCTTCGTCAGGGACCACTTCGATAATCGTACCGGCCAGATACGCGACAACCTGAACGGCAATCGGAGCCCCCCGCAGGATCACCTGCCCGGTCACTTTCGAGATCGATTCGATCGTGCCGGCCAGCGGCGAGGGAAACTCGGCCTGAAAGAAGCCAAAGAATCCTTTTGATCGGGCCAGTGTTTCGCCCAGTTCAACCCGAACACCAATCGGCCTCAGCATTCGGCGAGATAATTCCGAGGCCGAGACGCCCAACCGCTTGGCCAGGTTCACGGGAACGGCATCACCCGGCAAAAACGTGCGGGCGACGACCTGTTCCGCTGTGACCGAATCACCGACCGCCACAAGCACATTGCCGGTCACGGGCAACAGTCGCCGACACAGCCAGCGGCAACCGCGGGAAACCAGCAATCCGGGAGTGTATGCCTGCGCCATGCTTGAAGATCCATTCACCACGAAAATTATGCGGTGATCGTCGCAGAGTCACCTGCAGACATCAATCGACAAATGGGGTTTCATACGGCAAACCGCAGCAGATTGTCATGGATCCCATCACCATCGCAGAGCAGAGCGGGCCTGCTCGCTGACGAAGGATTTTGTTTTCCAACTGACGCCGTGGTTACGGCAGTCTGATGGGTTGGATCTCATGGAAGTTGGCTGCGGATCACGGTATATTCTGTCCCGCCACCGTTCTTTCGCGCAGTCCTCAACTCGTTACGCTTAAACCGTCGAAGGCGACCACGATGCATCCGAACCATATTGGCCCTTACCTGATTGAGAAACGGATCGGTGCCGGTGGCATGGCCAACGTCTACCTTGCCAGGCACGAGCAAACCAATCAGATCGTCGCCGTCAAAGAACTCCCCGCATCCCTCGCCCGGGAAGAGGGATTTATTCATCGTTTTGATCGTGAGATCGAGGCCCTGCAAAAACTGAACTGCCCCAACATCGTCAAACTGTTTGACAGTGGTCAAGACGACGAAATTTATTATTACGCGATGGAATACGTCGACGGCGAAACCTTAACGACGCGTCTGCGGCGCGAACGACGCATCCCGTGGCAGGAAGCAATCGAAATTTCTCGGCAGATTTGTGTTGGCCTCAAACATGCGCATGATGCAGGTGTGATCCATCGCGATCTCAAACCATCCAATTTGATGCTGGGAAAAGAGGGCGTGGTGAAAATCACCGACTTCGGCGTCGCTCAGGTCTTTGCTGCAGACCGACTGACTGCCACCGGGGGAATTATTGGTACGGCCGAGTTCATGTCACCGGAACAGGTTAAAGGATCCCGAATTGATAAACGGAGCGACCTGTATTCTCTGGGGGCCGTGCTGTATACGATGCTAGTGGGACAACCGCCGTTTACCGGGCCGACCGCTTCCGACATCATGCACAAGCAGCGGTTCGCACGCTTTGATCCCCCCAAAAATCATGTTCCGGAAATCCCCGGGTGGCTGAATGAGATCGTCTGTCAACTGCTGGAAAAAGAGCCCGACAAACGGCCACCGGATGCGTTTGTGACTTCAAAACGCCTGCAGGAAGTGGTCAAAAAGGTCGAACTTTTTGAAACCGGTTTCGTCGCTTCATCCAGCGACATCACGACCGCTGAAAACGCGATTGTCGAGAAACCCTTGGGGGGGACTTTTGTTCGTGACCTGCTCCGATTACAAGTCTCGAATCGCGAGCCGACCACGCTGGTTGAACGTGCCCTCAATAACACCTGGGTCCTGCTGACCCTGTTACTCTTGGTCACCCTGGGGGCCGGCGGACTGTTCTGGCAAACACGCCGCTCGACCGAAACAAACGATGTCAATTCGACCACGATCACCGAAGCCGAACGAATTCTCCAATCGGCACGCTGGCGCTGGAAGGGGGGAGATTCCGATTCCGCACTGAAACAACTCGACGCCCTTCAGGCATTGATTCAGCACGACCCCCACCAGCAATCGCTGGTTCATTCGATCGAACGTCTGCGAACGGCGATCGGCAAACAAACCCGCACTCCCGATCAGCCGGAGTTTGTCGAACAAGCGTTAAAACGGGCCAGCGAACTCGCCCCCGAACAACAGGCCGAAGCCCAAAAGATCTACGAGGGAATCATCGCCCTGTATCAGTCGGACCCACGACTCGACGACTACGTCGCACAAGCGCAAGCAAAACTGAAAGAGATCCAGGAACCTCCGGCCCAATAGATGCCATCAGAACGACAAGCACAACAAGTCCCGTAAGAAAACCCGTAAGCGGGACCTGAACGCCATCGGCGCAAGCAAACCGACGAGGTACTGATGAATCCCTTCGAACCGTTCCTGCAAGACCATACACGTTTGACTCGGCGTTTTTTCCTGGGTGCCGGCGCAGTCAGCCTCGGTTCGTGGGCCAGTATTTCGGGTATTGGACGAGCCCAGGATCCGGCTTCCAGACAGACTGAAGCGTTCGAACAACTCGAATCACTGATGACCTTGCCCGATAAATTTCTGGATGTTTCACGAGGATCGCCCATCCCGCACAGCCTGAGCGAGGAAAAACGAATCGAAGTCGGACTGACGCGAGAGACTTGGAAACTGGAGATCGCCTCGGACCCGGAAAATCCGGCCCGCATCAAAAAACCACGCTTAAACGCCGACGGAACGGCACTCGATTTTGCGGAACTTATGCAACTCGCCAAATCCCATGCCGTCCGGTTTGCCAAAGTGATGACCTGCCTCAACATGGGTTGTCCCCTCGGCATGGGAGTCTGGGAAGGGGTCCCCCTTCGCGAACTGATCTGGCGTACCCAGCCGATCGAAAACCTGCGGCGAGTTTTTTACTACGGCTATCATAACAATGAGCCAAAACAGCTGTTCCGCAGCTCGCTGCCGATCGGGCGTGTGCTGGAAGACCCTGATGATCTGCCACCCGTCATTGTTTGCTATAAACTCAACGGTGAATGGTTGTCCCCCGAACGAGGTGGCCCGGTTCGGATCGTAGTCCCCGAAGCCTATGGCTTTAAATCGATCAAATGGCTAAGCCATATCCTGTTAACGAACCTTGCTGTGGCCAACGATACCTACATCGACGGAAATAACGATGTCGAGAGCCCCATGAAAACCTTTTCTGCCAGCTTGTCGGTTCCGCGAGAAGTGGCTGCCGATCAACCAATCCCGGTTTCCGGATACGCTCAAGTCGGCATCGCGGGACTCAGCAAAGTCCAATTCTGGGTTTGCCCTAAAGGGACCGAACCACGCGATGATCCGTATTTCACCTCGGCGAACTGGACTGATGCCACCCTGCTTGAAGCCCCACACCGAGATGCCTGGGGTGGTGGCTTGCCTGATTCCCAGATCCCCGCCAAAACATTCGGATTCGACGAAACCGGTCGCCCCAAAACCTGGCCGATGCGACTGGGCAAGGTTCACTGGGCCACCAAAATCCAAGGACTACCTGCGGGGGAATACACGTTCCGCTCACGGGCCGTCGACGAAAAAGGTCACGCTCAACCACTACCACGACCGTTCCGCAAATCGGGTCACGCCGAAATCGAACTGGTTCATTTTGTCGTAAAATAGTTTTCGGGCGAGTTTTCGCACGATTTGCGGGTGCTCAACTCGAAACTTGTGCTCGGTCTCTTCGCATCATCGCCGCCGTTTGCGGCTCGGGAAACTCAGCCGTGAAACTGTCGTTTACGCAGTGAAAACATCGCCCGCACGGTCAAACCCAGCGTACAGACCATGAAGATCAATTGATTCGGGGTCCGCCCTGTCCAGGTTCGCCAAGGCCAGGGGTTATCGAAAAAGACCGTGTTCAAGCCGAAAAACGTCCAGGTCATGAGCAGCAGGCTCACCGCTGCAAACCGTTTAACGGACTGCTTCCGGTAACTCCTCTCAATCCCTGTCGTCGCGGTGTAAAACAGAACCATCAGCGGTAACACCACAGCCAAGAGCCATCCCGCGTCCGCAGAATATCGCTGCCAATCGTAACTAAACGCTTTGATCGACTTACTGCAAATCGGGGCTGCAACGATCGGCAAGACCATCAGAAATGGCCAGAATCGCCCGCCAAAGATGGCGATAATCGGCAATACGGTCATCAACAGTCCCCATTGCGTATACCAGGAAACCCATTGATCATCCGGAATGAATTTTCCAAAGTCCGAGGATAACAACACGATCAGATGCAGCACGCAGAGAGAGACCTCCCACGCGGAACTCAAGCTCACCTCGTCCGGGGGGCTTTCCGCAGGAATCCAACGCCGATTCCACCAAACACCCAATCCCAAGACGGCCCCCCAGATCGCGCCGAACCCCGTCTCCATCATGTTCCACCAGTTGAAGTATTGGAATACGTTGTTCCACGGACTGGCAGTAAATACTTGCGGATTCCAAGCATGATAGGCCTGAATGGATTGGCCGCCGGGAAAACCCAGTCCCCCCGCGAGAATTCCCCAAATCCCCAATCGAAAAGCCAGGTGATCCTGTTTGACGAAACGAACATAGACCAACAGCCCGACTAACGAGACCAGCAATCCGCCCCACACTTCACGACGTGGCTTCAGCTCGGAATCGGGCTCGAAATACCAGCTATCCGAAAAATAAATGGCGGGAAGCACCTTGTTGGCAGGGTCGAAAGGAGTATTCAGCAGCTGAGTCCCCAGTCGATACAGCAGCAGCAGCCCCAACATCACAGCCGCCATCTCGCCGACACGATACCGCTTACCACTCAGCCCCATCCCCAGGAACACCCCGCCAAATCCGATCCACAGCCCCCCTTTGATCGCCAGCCCCAGCATTCCCCAACGAAGAGCTTCCCAGTGCCCGATCAACGGTGCATCATGGGTCAACCCCACCGTCTGGCCATAAGTCATCGAACCGCCGATCCCGATTGCCGCCGTCATCAAGGCCGCCGCACGCATTCCGGCCAGCAAGGAAAAGTGGGGGGCAAACAAGAGCACCAGCGTCAACGACGCCAGGCAACCGGCAATCATCGCCCCGGTTTCATGACCATACTGACCCCGAATTCCCCAGCCCAAGGCGGCGGCCATCGAAGGATACAAAATCGCCGAAATCACCGACAGCGGTTGAGCGGTCGATCGGGGAAGTACAGGATCGGAAACAGTGGTCGCCATAAAAACTCTCTCGTTAACCAAACGACCATTTTTCGTGATCGAGATATTCAGAACGGTTTCGGGACACAGGTCTGGCGTATATCAAAACAAATCACCGAGAATTGGCCCCGAGTTCATTAGCGCGCGGTTCGCATGAATCAAAACCGATCTGGATTCAGCAACTTGTTCATTTCCGGCGTTTTCATATTTTCCGGCGTCGCCAGAAACTCGCCCGTTCCGATCCGCTTTTCGATCGTTTCCCCCCGCAACGACTTGACGATCGCCTGAACCGACTGATAGCCCATCGTCACCGGATCCTGCAGCACGATCCCATGACAGGCTCCGTCACTCATCGCGCGAATCAGGTCTTCACTCGAATCAAACGCCACGAACTTCACCTTGCCCACCAGTTGCGTCTCTTTCAAGGCAATCAGAATCCCATTCGCATTCGGCTCGCAGACCGCAAAAATTCCATCCACCTTGTCTTTGAAGTTGGTCAGCACCTGAGTCGCCTTGTCGAGTGACATTTCCGGTGTGGTTCCCGCGTACTCTTTCGAAGAAATCACGTCAATTTGCGGGTAGTTCACTTTCAGAGTTTCTAAAAAGCCTTCCTCTCGCTGTTCGGTACTTTCGCTCCCCGCGTTATACCGCAGCAGAATGACATTTCCCTTCTCGCCCAGTAACTTCGCCATGTGGTGTGCGGCCAGTTCTCCCCCCTTGCGATTGTCGGTGGCGACATAACTGAGAATCTTCGATTCGTCCTGCAGCGCACTGTCAAAAATCACCACCGGAATCCCCGCCTCGACCGAGTCTGTCACGGGACCAATCATCGCCTGTTTATCAAGCGGTGCCAGGCAAATCGCGTCGACTTTGTTTGCGACGAAATCCTGCACCACATTGATCTGACCGTCCCGATCGTTTTCCAGCAGCGGTCCCTTCCAGAGAATTTCGACATCCCCCAAATCCTTGGCCGCCGCGACGGCCCCCGCATGAACCGACTTCCAGAAAATATGTGTTGTCCCTTTAGGAATCACCGCAATCCGAAGTTTCTTGTGTGACGAACCCTGATCCGCACCTCCGCTCGACTTGCCCGAGGATGCAGGATTCGGAGCACCGCCGTTTCCGGAACAACCTGCCAAAGCCACCAAACAAATCAGCGAAGTAAACAATTGACGCATGTGAAAATTCCTCAGAGATAATCGCAAGGGTGGTACAAGGGTGGTAACAGCAAGGGAGATGAATTCATGAATGTCGTGATTGATGTTTGATGAGTGATTGCGAACATCTTGATGATCCGACGAAAAAACCGTCCGGGTTTCGACGGCATATGAACCGGCTCTGGTGAGGAACGGCACCAACAGACCTAGGCCAACAGTTCTTTGACCACCGTCGCCTTGGTCACTTCCGCATCGGACAAACTGGCATCTCGACCTTCGTGGGGATGGGACAACAAACGATGATCCAGCCCAAGACAGTCGAGCAGCGTTGCATGCAGATCGTGCACGTTCACGACATCCTTGATCGAGGCGTAGCCAAAATCATCGGTCGCACCATGCACATGCCCCGCTCGAAACCCACCACCCGCCACCCACAGCGAAAACGCCCGTCGATTATGATCGCGGCCATCACTCCCCTGCGAAATCGGCTGCCGACCGAACTCACCCGTCCACAAGACGATCGTATCGTCCAGTAAGCCACGTCGCTTGAGATCCATGACCAGCGCCGCACTCGGCTGATCCGTTCGCGCACACAGTCCCTTCAAACTTTCGGCGTTTTTGCTGTGCGTATCCCAAGGCTGACCACTCATGAAAATCTGCACAAATCGGACGCCACGCTCGATCAATCGCCGCGCCATCAAACAACGCGTGCCATACTCTTGGCTGACAGGATTGTTCAAGCCGTAGAGCTGACGTGTCTCGGCCGTTTCCCCCGTCAAATCGATCGCATCGGGGACCGACAGCTGCATCCGTGCCGCAGTTTCAAAATTGGCAATCCGCGCCACCAGTTCACTATTTTCTGGATGCCGAGCCCGATGACGCTGATTCAGCTCTTCCAAAAGTTTCAACTGGTTTCTCCGCGCATGCTGCCCCGTACCCGCTGGCGTCTGCAAATTAAATACCG
>JBIKZJ010000223.1:0-10374 GCA_044354755.1 Schlesneria sp.
ATTCCTCGTCAACCACGATGCGGGGGGTGACCAGCATGATTAATTCGGTTCGTTGTAACCCCTGTTTTCGCTGGCGGAACGAATTCCCCACAATCGGCAAGGCACCGATCAACGTCGGTGGTTTTGCGTTGGCGATGACCTGCTCGGCAACTAAACCGGCAATGGCGACGGTGGCACCGTCCCGAATCATCACATGCGTCGTCAATTGGGCGGTATGGCTGACGGGGGGATTCCGGCGTTTCGGGGCCGGGGAAGAGCTTTGTTCGGGATGGATTTCGATCCGAATATACCCGTCTGTGCTCACCGACGGGCGTAAAACCAATTTTGTCCCGACGTCCAGGAACCGGACCTCACCCCCGGCGGCCGACGGATACCCAATTCGGTCACCGATCAACATTTCGGCTCGATGTCGGTTCAGCACCTGAATCCGTTGCGAGGCGACGACACTGGTCTCTGCGATTTGCTCCACCGATCGAATAAACGACGGGACAGAACAGGTCAGCCGCCCCTGCCTGAGGCCCCCCTCGGCAAAACTCGTGATCGAGTCTTGTTTACAGGGGAGTTGCCCCAGATCAACCCCGCGCCGCAACCCTTCAGACATTCGGACGCGGAGGATTTTGGCCTCAATGCATACTTGTAGCGGCGGAACGTCGACATCAACCAGCACTCGATCAATCTGACCAAGAACCTCGGGCGTGTCCTGCACCACAACGGCTTCACTCGGTTCCTCCAAACGGTCACCTGGAACGGGTTGGATCAGCGGCGTAGCGATCCGGCCCGAGGACGAGATCGAGTGGCGCCCATCTTCCGAGAGCAACGGTTCAATTAACCGACTTAACTCGCCCGTGGTCAGATAGTTGGGGCGATAGATTTTCACCATTCGTTGACGATTCTGAACCCGTTTCCGCACCGCCTCGTTCGCCGATCGAATGATGAGAATTTCCCCTTCTCGTTCGATCGAGTAATCTCGGGAGTGAATCAGTGCATTCAGGGCCTGTTCGATCCTTACCTCGTGCAGATTCAGCGAGACACGGCCCTCGATCTCGGGGCTTGGGACAATACTGATCTCTGCGGCTTCGCTGAGCTGCGCAAAAACCTGGCGAATGTCCGCATCCTGAATATCAATCGTAAAAGTCTCTGCCACAGAATTCCCCGTCGACTTGCGGATCCGAATCGCCGACTCTTCGGGCTCGGGGAGATCTGCCGGCAAGGGCGCAGGAGTGACCGTCTCGTCCACGGAAGTCTGCGGTGCTCCGAAGAGCTCTTTCTTCCGGGGCGACTCTTCAACCTCGAGCGAAATCTCGGGTTCATAGACCGAGTCGCCTGGTTGTGGGGGGATCGACAGTTCGGGTGCCGCCAAGGGGTCTTGATGCGTTTTCTCTTTTGCAGACTCGTCATAGAGCCGTTTCAGCTTCGCCAGAAACTGTTCCTCACGAAGGCTTTCCGCCTCTTGCTGCTGTTGCTGCTGGGCCGAGAGCCGATCCAGTCGTTGCTGCACATCCTGCAATTGAGACTCGAGGCGATCAATCAGTTGCGTTGCCGCCGACTCATTGCGGTCTTCGTTCTCAGGCTGCAAAACAATCGTCGGCATCTCTTCCGTGGCAGTGAGATCGGTTTCGGGCAGCTCCGAGTCATCCGCATCCTCTGCGTCGGCCGATTCAGGAATCCCCATTTTTACGAGCGGAAATTCCGCCGCCGTTGTGAAGGAATCACCATCTGTGACGGTTCCCGTAAAGGTCGCGTAGGGTTGATCAGAGACGGGATGGCTCGCGATCCTGATGGCCCTCGGCCCCGAAGGGACTTTTGAGGGGGGCGTGGAATGCTCAGGCATCCGCCGCTTCTCGGAGCTTCCCGGAGATTGAGCGGTTCCCCGCGCGAATTGCGCCCAGCGGGGATTGGCTGTTGACTGAAGCTGACGGGACCGAATGGCACCGAACAATCCCATCATCACGGGCAGCCCCACGGCCAGCGCAATTGCCAAAAACGCATTATCAAATGGGCGAGGAGATCTTGGCATGGCTTCATCCCTGACCGCCACAGCCAATCAATCCGGCTGATCGACCCGTCAATCCAGCTGATCAAAGAGTCTTGGCGGGTCAGTACACTGAGTGTTCCGAGTTCGGCTTCATCAAAAGACAGGGGTCTTCTTCAGTCATCGGACTTTAGCCGACTCGAACTTGCCAGAAAAAACGAAAAACGCGGCAAAGTCCCCTCGAAGCTCCCAGCTTCAACTTTGCCGCGTTCAGGCACTTGACTCCTGGAGAAGTCAAATCCCGCATGGATATGGGTGTGGGCACCATCGAACTGGCGATGGATTCCCTTCACGATCCAAACCTAGTTCAGGGAATGGAACAGTCAAACGGAATGTCGACTGGAATCGAAAAAAATGGATAATTGAAAAACAGACCCTCCCATCAGAGGAAAATGCCTCCTGTGGCATCCCCTGCCTGAAGTCTGCACCGACTGAAACCGACCACCGAAACCGACCACTGGCCGAAACTGACCACCGGAAATTTCCCGGAAAGGAAGCCTTCCTCATCCAGGAATCCGTGGATGTCGCCCCACCCTGGCCAGCGGCTTTGGCTCGAACCATTTTCCGGACCTGGTTTGACATACGGATCATACGCCCGGCATGATCCCCTCTGGCTGAACTCGACGACGAAACGGCTCAGGCTGGCATCGGAACCCTTCCTGCAAAGCGGCATGAAAATTGGATACGAACGGACTGTTTCTTTCTGGTTGGTCACTGGTCCTGCTCGGAATGTGGAGCGGAGGGCTGATTCTCTGGATTTATCCTTCGCTGAACCGGGAAATCCGGTGTTGGTCCGGAATCGCCACGCTTTTCTATCTGTTGTTGATCTTTCTGGTGCTCGGCGCTCGTGCGGAAACGCCCCCCCTTCGTCCTGATGCCACTTCGCCGCAATCAGTGTGGGTGTTTGTTTTCCCTGTCGTGGTTGCGGTCAGCCTGATTGCCAGCGTGTGGTTACTGGGGCCGATTTCCACACGTTGCCGACGTAGTTGTTACGTAGTGCTGACGATTTCCAACGCCCTGTTCTGCCTGATGATGCAACAACCCGAAGCGGCGACCTTGCTCGTGATTGTTGCCGGGATCATGGGAAAACGTGTGATTCGCGCCTGGAGCGCCAAAGAAGCGAAATCCGTTCGTGACCGTCTTACCGAATTTCTGCAGTTTACCGCGTCTGTAACTCCCCCCCCGCACCAAACACGTTGGGGCGAATTCCTGCTGCTGGGGATCGTCACCTTCGGCATGGCGATCGCATTGTTGGGGCCTCTTTTTGAAACCTCGACCCGTGAAACCGATCTGATCACCAGCCGACATCGACGCACTTTTTCCCCAGTTCCAGCACGGATAAAACAGCTGCTTGACCGCAAACATCCATCACCGCCGCAGATTTCACTGACAGAACAGCTACTGAGCCTTCGGCCCGATCTGGTCGCGATGGTGGCGGTGGTGATTTTTCTTCATTTGGCGATGAGTACCTCCCCTTCCCCCGGTGCGATCGCAGCGGTTCCTGCCGCTCCGTTGCCGCCGAACCTGATCACCGAGGAAAAATCGTGAATATCATGACACTTTATCAGAACGTGGGCCTGCTGTTCGCTGGACTGATGCTGATCCTGGGGATGGTTGGGATTCTCTCTGCGGATCCTCGTGGAAATCCACGGCTGGTTCGTGGCCTGTTTTTTCAAGGAGTTTTGCTCGCCTTTGTCGTTGGCGCCGCGTCCATCAATCGAAACAGCGACGCGAAGCTGGGGGGACTTTTGATCGGGGGATTACTGCTCATGCAAGTCTGGTGGGATCCCGAAAGTCCCGACAAGGACACGCTTGATCGCAAGGGGCCCGTATGATGGAATCGGTCATCTCCCTGTTGCTCGTCGCGACGGTGGCTTCGATCGGAGTTGCGGCAGCAGGGATCCTGATCATCCCCTGGATTCCCCAACCTGACTGGGGACGATTCGCAGGACGATGGGGAATTCGCTGTGCTTGCCTGTTTTCGGCGGTGCTGGCGGGATTGTTAGCCAGCCAACCGCAAACCGAGATCACCACCGCAGCAACGGGACTCTGGACGGTTTTTTCCTTGGAAGAGCCCCGCCCCCTCTCTCTGGACTTCGGATTCCAGGCGACCTGGAGCACTGCGGCCCTGGTCACGCTGGCGGGAGGATTGTTTTTGCTATGGGAAAAACACCTTGAAACTCGTGATCAGCGACCTCTCACCGACAAGGCCCGCCTTGCCAATCGGCTGCTGTACCTCGCGATTACCACCTTTTTTTTGTCCCCGAATTTTCACCAGTCACTTTTCAGTTGGGGTTGTCTCAGCCTGCTCGGCTTCCTTGCGATCCGACTGACACCCCCCACCGCAGATCCGGCAGCAAACGAAAAACCGGAATCAATCTGCGTTCCCCAGCAAGGCGACTCGTTCGCGACAAGTTGGCCCCCGATCGGACGAATGACCACTTCCGCCACATCTTCTTTCCGGGACACCCCTTCGTTTCGGGACACACGAGACGCCCCGGGTCACCAGGAATCGGGGTTCCTCGGCGGGCTGTCTCGACTGCTTGACAGAATCAGTCGAAGTGCCCAGCAGGGTTGGACTTTGATGACGGCGACGGTCCCTAACCTGCTGGGTGAACAGGCTGAGTTCCTGGAAGAAAGCCCAGATTCGGTCCAGTTGCTGGCGACGACACTGGGACTGTTTTCGATCCTGTTGACTTGGCTTTTGGTCAGTTGAGTCGCGAGACTGCCTGATTCAGTTTTCAGTTTTCAGTTTTCAGTTTTCAGTTTTCAGTTTTCAGTTTTCAGTTTGCAGTTTGCAGTCGAGTATTCGTACCTCGCGCACTCGGTTTGTGTTTGAACCGTTGTTTCCTGTTTGCTTCCACCCTGCCCCGCCGCTTGAACCCGGCTCAAGGGTTTGGCTGCATCAAATTAACCGGTTGAATCCCCCCAGCCATCTTTATCCAGCCATCTTTATCCAGCCGTACCGCTCACTATTGGGCCGATGCCTCGGCAGGTGCGAGGGGAGTCAGAAACCAATTTCCTGGTGAAAACAGGTCGATTGGCGGGGGAGGCAAGACTTCGCCAGTCAATTGTTCGGTCGCCCAGATAATCGCCAGATCGATCCGCCGATTGATGGTTTCCTTGGCGATCAACGTCCGCATGGCAGGAAGGTGCTCTACGGCCTTGATTCGAGCCAGTGAAATGATCGACTGTTGTTTCACCCGCTCGGTTTCCGGCGGATAGATCCCCATGTCCATCACTCGATCAATCAGGGCCTTTCCGGTTTTTTCATCGGGTGTCCCTTCATGCAGTCGCCCTAAAGCCCAAATGGCGGCACCACGGGAAAGCTCTCCCATAATCAACGCCTTGGGAACATATTCGAACATCAGCGGTTCCGCTTCCTTGGCCCGCATCCGACCACACGCTTCAAACAGGTGCGCGACCTGTTCATCAATTCCCTCTTGTCCCTGGAGTTTTCTGGCAGCGGTTTGCCGCTGAATCTTGTCGACCATCGCGGGAATCGAAGTTGGCTCAGCCAACTTACGCAGTGCCCAACCCGAACTGATCATGACTTCGGGGCGGGTTGACTCAAGCAGTTCGATCAGCCTCCCCGCGACGGGCTGGTATTCGAGAGCCCCGAATAACAAACCCGCCTGCTCTTGCCCCTCCCAACGGTCCCCTGCCAGCACGTTCTTTGAGGCGTCTCGAATCGTTTCCAGGAAATCGGGATTTTCAGACAGTCGAACAAATTCCTGACAAACCCGTCGTCGCAATGTCGGATGAGGATCCGCCAGTAAGGGGGCCAACGACCGAATTCGTTCGATTGTCGGCAAACGGTAATACGAAATCGCCCCCTCGGTCCGAACATGAACATCCGCATTCGAGAGCGCTGGTTCCGCGAGCGGCAGCACCAGTGCGGGATCGATGGCGTTTAATCGTTCGAGCGCGTACGCCGCAATCGAAGGTTCGGCGTCGCCAGCCAGTTCAGCCAGCAACTGGCGCGTCTGTGTACTGGAATGCCGGTGCAGCAACCGAACGGCACAATGACGGGGAATCATTTGCCGCAAACGGGGCTCTTTAATGAACCGTTCGGCGTCCCCTTCCAATCCCTGATCCACCAACATTCCCGCTGCGGTGGCGGCTTCTAATCGCAAATGGGATTCGAGGATCGAGTCACTGGTCATTTTCAACAGGGCTGGCAACGAGGATTCCTCATGGACTTGCCCCAAACCGCGCAGCGCCAGGATTAAGTCACGCGGGCGGGTCTTCGAGTTTGTCAAACGGGCAATCCAGACTGCGCGCATGGGAAGAAAGTCCCACTCGGCCAACACCGGTTCGACCAGTTGACGCAACTCGGATCCATATTTTTGCGACGCTTCCACGAGTTTTGCCGCTGACGAGCGCGAGTCCAGCGAGATCAAGGCCCTGGCGGCCGCGAAACGGGCGGTCAAATGCGACGTTTCCGCCAGCAGGATCTTTTCCAGCAGCGGGACCGTCTCGATCAGGTCCGGCACCCCCGTCTGATGCGCCTGGGCAATCGTCTCGGCGGTCATTCGTTGCAGGTCGGCGTCGGGACGCTCGAGCGCCTGCATCCACAGGCTTTTGAAGTCCAGCTTAAACACGGGGACCTTGGGAGCCGGAATGATTGCGGGATCGACCTCCATCAAAAAATCAGGTTGAATTTCCGCACCCGCGGTCCTGCACAGCAGAAGCACGAGTCCCAGCAATAAGTGTGTTGGACGATTGAGCATGGAAAATCAATTTTGCGAGAGAGGTACGACACGACCCTGGAATCGGGAACTGACCTGCCTGGTTATCATACCGATTACCAATGACCGATAACGATACCCGAAGAAGCCCCCCTGATGAAACCAGCGAAACCCGCAAAAAATGAGGAAACGGGGAATTTTCGAGTCGCCGCGTCGAACGACCCCGTCAGAAAAATCGTCCCGTTCGCCCTGAAAAGGCCCTCATCAGCCCTTCGCGTCAGCCATGATCAATCAGGAACATTTGACGAGGCATCTTGTGGCCCGGGCGGGGGCAATGGTGACTGGTAACGATCGAGATAGGCCAGTCCCCGGTCCCGTTTTCGTGGTGGCAAACGGGGGTGATTCAGCACCAACGCCAGACGAAAACAGAGAATTGCGGCCTCTCGCTTTCCCTGACGCTCATACAGGCACCCCAGATTATAATGCACCAGCGAATTTGCGGGGGCCAAGCAAATCGAGCGATCAAAGTCCGTAAGGGCTTCCTCCCACTGGCCCAAACCCGACCGGGCCAGACCGCGGCCGTTGAAGGCGTAAGCCAGAGAAGTTTGCATACCGGTTTCTTTTTCGGCCTCTTGTTCAATCACCCGATCCAGGTCAGTGATCGCTTCCGCGTACTCACCCAATTCGGCTCGAACCTGACCTCGACCGCAATAAGCTCCCCAGCACTCGGGATCCTGTTCAATTACCGAGGTATAATCCTCGACTGCTTCGACCCAGCTTTCGCCATACCATTTCGCGGTGCCTCGCAACAGCATCGCGTCCATCGAGGTCGCCTGAATTTCCAGTGCGGCATTCGCTTTCTCAATCGCGGTCAAATAAACATGCTTCGCCAACGCAACGCGTCCCTCGATCAGATATTGCTCGACTTGAATGGAATCCGCGAACTCAGGTTGCAAGCGGATCGCTGCGTCAAAATCCTTTTCAGCCTCATCCGGGACATCCCTCTTCAGCCAAGCATGTGCCCGACCGAGAAATGCCGGAATCGATGGATCCAGATCGATCCAATGCGAATAATCGTCGATGGCCTGATCGAAGCGTTCCGTCGCAGTGAACGACTTTGCACGGTACATCAATGCCAGCTCATGATCGGGTTTCCGTTCGAGCACGGCATTGAAATCCCGAATGGCTTCCTCATAGCGGGCTTCACTCCCCAATAACACGCCCCGCTCCAGATACCCGTCAATCAGCTCGGGATCGACCTGGATCGCTTTGGCGAAGGCTTCGAGTGCCTCTTCGGTCTCGTCACGACTGGCATAGCAGGCCCCCAACATCTTCCAACCGGCAGAAAAGCTGGGAATGAGTGCCACCGTCTGGCGATAATCGGCGAGAGCCTCTTCAGACCGTTTCGAGGCGGACAGCAGATTCGCCCGATGAAAATTGGGCAAACCCCATTCGGGCGAGAACTGGATCGCCTTCGAGTAGGACTCTTCCGCCAGGCTCCATTGATGCTCCCCTTCACTTTCGTACAACAAACCCCGCAGATCGTGGGCGCGGGAATGTTCCGGATCGACTTCCAGAGCCGATTCGATATCCGCCAGTGCGTCCTCGAATTGCTGCCGCGTCAGCCAGATCGCGGCACGATCACAGAACGAATTGGCATGACGCCACCCCAGTTCGACCGCGCGGGCACCGGCAACAAGAGATTCGTCAAACTGCTCAAGCTGGAAGTGGGCCGCAGCACAAATCCCCCAGGCGGCGACCTGATCGGGTGAATTTTTCAGGATTTGCTGTGCATCCTGAATGGCAAGCTCGATCTTCCCTTCAGACAAGAACAATTGACTGCGACTGAGCAGGCATTCTTCATCGTCGGGAATCACACGCAGCACTTCATTAAAATCAGTGATCGCCCCCTCGATCTTCCGCATTTCCCAGCGAGCACGTCCCCGCCGCAAGTACGTTTCCCATTTCAACGTCTCGTCGCTGGTCCCCAGACATTGCAGACAGCGCGTCAAATCCTGCTCTGCTTCGGCCCATCGATTTTGCGTTGCGTACAATGAGCCTCGATGATACCAGGCTAACGGGTATTGGGGATCAATTTCCATCGCCCGTTCAAAATAGTGATGTGCCTGCTCAAGATCCCCCTGATACCATTTTAAACGACCATATTCGGTATCCAGTAACGCCGATCGGATCCCCATTTGGTTAGCCGCCGCCAACACCTCCTCTGCCGTCGTCAGGTCCTGAAAATCAAACAGTAAGTTAATCGCCAGCAGCCGCAGCTCGGGAGATTCAGGCGAAATTTCCAGCCCCTGCCGCACAGCGCTTGCCCCCTCGGCCCGATTTTCCAGCGAGAACTGATTGCGGGCATATCGCAGATAAGCCCAGGCACGCCCATAATCGGTCATATTGGGCAACCCCGCCACAAACAGGGCATCTTCCGAAGCGTGAACAAAGTCACCCTGTTCGGAATAAAATCGGGACCGCTGGATCCGTGCCCAGGGATTTTCTGGATCAATCCGCAGAAACTCATTGAACTCGACCATCCCCCACGGGTAGTGGAACAGCGATTCCCGAGGCGGCTCTGCGTAGCGGGCAAGCCGCACCTGACGCGTTTCCTGTGACGGAGGCTCGCAGGCCTCATGCGTATTAAATATGTCCTTAAACGGGGTACGCCACAGATGTGCCGATTCCGGAGACGGATAACCGAAGACCATGAAGACACTGACCGCCATCGAATGGGTCTCGAAGCGGGGCCGGGGCAACTGGCGAACAGCCTCCGCGAAATCCTCGAGCGCCTGCTCGCTGAGGAGCGACGGCTCTTGATAAACCTCGGTCACCAATCCTTGCTGGGGAAAATAGGCGATATCCAGGCCAAGATAATAAGGGGTCTGTGGCAATTCACTCGGCCGCGCCGACTCGATCAGCGACCGAATGGTTTGAATATGCAGTTCAATTTCATTGAGTGCATTCGGATCCACGATATTGTCAGGATTCTCGTAGCGAACATTACATCCCATCCACTTGGCATCTCGCAGAGACTCGCCAATCGGAGGAATAAACCGGACCCCGGTCACCCGCAGCGGTGCCCCTGGAAACTCGACCATCCAGGGAGCGAATGGCGGAAATTGGCTCAGTGAATCTTTCAATTGGTCCAGCGGCCGCTCGTGACGATTTCTCAGCCGGTTGTTCAGCCGACCGCAAAAACGAAGGACTCGCCGCAGCGGATTGATCAGATACCGCTGCATGAAGGAAATACGCGGCGCATCCTCGGGATTCGGTGCGTTCGAGGTCTCGATACCAAAGTGTGCGGCACATTCCTGGCAGAGCGGAATCTGTTCGGTTTTCTTTTTCCGGGAACGGGGATCCCGGATCTCGACCGAAACCCATAACGTGGCCGGCTGCTGATGCAACAAACAATTCGGAAAGCGACTGAGCGGATTAAAATCCTCGTCAGGAGGTTGCGTGAGCTCAGAGGGGCTCGACCCACCCCCTGCCCCGCTGGCGCCCTCAGGACTCGAGCGTCTTTCCCCCTCATCGATTCGATTCGTCATGCTGACCGCTTTCCCTCTTCCGCAACAAGCTGGCGTCTCCCTGCAACAACAAGCCCCCATTCGACGCCCCTTACGGGACCGCCGTACTATCTTCCCACCG
>JBIKZJ010000015.1:0-32890 GCA_044354755.1 Schlesneria sp.
CCGATTCGGACAGTGCGGTGAATACGGAAGAAGTCAAATCGGATCTGATCCCTGCGGTGTTGACCAGGTGGTCGGAAGCGGAGGTCGCCGAGGTGTTTCCCGTTTCGCCCCAGCCACGGCTCACCAACGACTCCGTCGAGCGGGGGAAGAAAGCGTTTCTCAGTAAAGGATGTTCGAAATGTCACGGTGATGATGGTCGGGGGCAGACGGCCGAGAATCGTGGAGCCGATGCGTGGGGGCACCAGACACGTGCCGCCGATTTGACTTCGGGAATGTTACGCGGAGGGAATCGTCCGCTGGATGTCTATCGCCGAATCTTCAATGGGATTAACGGTACACCGATGCCCAGTTTCGCGAATGCCTTGAAAAACGAACCAGAAACCGTGTGGGACCTGGTCGCTTATGTGCTGTCTTTAACGGATCAGCGGCGACGCGGGAATATCCCGGCTCCTGGGGCGATCAAGCCCTATGTTCCGGCAAAGTAGCCGTTTGGTATCTCGTTCAGAAGGACTATTGCCGTGACAATCGACACCCGCAAAGTACAGGAACTCGAAGAACTTCGCGCTCGAGTTCGCGACCTCGAAACAGAAGTCGAAGCCGAGAAGACCGCAGGCGAGTGGCCACCCAAAGGTTTTTATGCGGAATATTATGCCACCACTGGTTTCATTCTGGGGATGTTCGGGGCGGCAATCAGCCTGCTTTCGAATGTGATCGGTGCCCCGATCGTGGGAAAAAGTCCCTTGGAGCTGATCCGGATTTATCTCACCTTTCCCCTGGGGGGAAAGGCCTTGGAACTCGCCTCGGGAACGCAGGATGTCTTCGTGATCGGCGATGGAGTCATTCTGGCAATCGGTTGCTGCCTGTATCTGGGTACGGGAATGCTCATCGGCGTCCCCTTCTTCGTATCGCTGGTCTGGTTGACGGAAGGAAAATCGACCCTCTTTCGCCTGGTGATCGCGACGTTGCTCGCGGCCGCGTTATGGGCCCTGACTTTCTGGGGCATTCTCTCTTGGTTGCAACCGTTGATGTTTGGTGGAAACTGGATTACGGACTCCTCACGACTCCCCAGTTGGGTCGCACTTGTGACGCATGTGATTTTTGGGTGGACGCTGGCCCTGCTTTACCCCTGGGCCAAGTTTCAGGTGTACCAGCAACCGCTCAGGCCGACGAGTTAATGCGGCTGATGTTCTTTCGTTGGATGTCACGAATGATCGCTCGGGATACAGGCTCGACTCACACACTCTCTTTCAATCAATCACTCAATCACATAAATCGTACCACTCAGGATATTTCTCATGACCGCCGCCCCCGCTGTCCTGACCACGGATCAGGATTTTCCTCACCATCAAGAGCTAGTCGAAGAGCGGCTCGTCCTGTGGTATTTCATTGCCGCGTTGACATTTATGGTGGTCTCGATGCTGGCCGGTATCCTGATGGGTCTGCAGCTAATCCGCCATAACCCGTTACCAGCACTGGAACTTTTGTCACCAGGCCGATGGCGAATGGTTCATACCAATGCGATTGCGTATGGATTTCTCGCGAACGCTTTTTTGGGGATCATGCATTGGGTGGTGCCACGATTAACGCTGCGTCCCTGTTTCAGTCGGTCGCTTTCGTATGTGATCTTTGCTGCCTGGCAATTGGTCGTACTGGCAACGGCGGTCGGAATCCTCTTGGGACAGGCGCAGGGTGTCGAGTGGGGAGAGACTCCGGTCTGGATAGATCCGGTCGCTTTGTTTGGGTTATTGCTGGTGGCGATCAACTTCGGGACACCGATCTTGCAAACTCGAGGTCCGATGTATGTCACGCTCTGGTATTATCTAGCGGCGTTGGTTTGGACCTTTCTCACTTATGCGATGGGAAATTTTGTTCCCGAGTACTTTGTGTGTGGGTCGAGTGCGGGTGCGGTGGGGGGGCTGTTCATCCATGATCTCGTCGGCCTGTTTGTCACGCCACTCGGCTGGGGAATGATGTACTATTTTGTTCCCATTCTGCTCAAACGACCGATGTGGAGTCACGGATTATCGCTGGTCGGTTTCTGGGGACTCGCCTTTTTCTATCCGCTGCAGGGGATCCATCATTTTCTCTACACCCCCATTCCCATGTTTCTGCAATATGGAGCGGTCCTGTCAACGATTGCCCTCGAGATGGTGGTTGTCACGGTGATCATCAATTTTCTGGGGACACTTCATGGTACTGGCGGGCTGGCATTGACGAATCTGCCGTTGCGATACTTTTACACGGGAATCCTGTTTTACTTTTTGACCTGCCTGCAGTGTGCCTTGCAGGTCACGATGACCTTTCAAGCCTTGATTCACTTCACCGACTGGGTGGTGGGTCATGCTCATATGGTCATGTTTGGCGTCTTTAGCATGTGGCAATTAGGAGCTATGACGTACTTGATTCCGCGAATTTTCAAGACGGATTGGTACAGTCCGCAGTGGTGCGAATGGCACTATTGGGCATCGGCGGGTGGCCTGAGTGTCATGGCGGGTGACCTGATTCTGGCTGGCTTATTTCAGGGGTGGTCCTGGGCGGCATTGCAACCGTGGGATGCCTCGATCCGGCTCTCGATCCCCTTCTGGTCCGTACGAATTGTCGCTGGACTAGCGATGTTCGGGGCTCAAATCCTGTTTATCGTCAATTTTTATCTGACTTGGCGTAAGTCGTTGCGGGTTGGACCAGAGCGGGCCGTGAGTCCCTCAGGGAATTCCGCCACGGCCTGAGGGACATCCTCGAAGTGTCACTGCAGAGGGATTTTCCTGGATGGGGAGCATGGGGTATCGAACTGGCTGCAGTGGGCCGGAAGGGAATGCCGCAACCATGAAATGCAACAACAAGGCAACTCGACACGTGATTCGACGACCCTGGGGAGAGGACTCCCTTGCGGGGATCGTGGAATCGATGACACGGAAAGACGGTATTCATGTTTGAACGAAAGTCCGGCATCATCTTGATCGCAGGGATTGGCTTTTTTGCTCTCGCGTTTTTGTCAAATGCCGTAGTCCCCATATTGATGTACCGGCATCTCCCCGAAAAAACCGCGAAAGAGTTGGTCAATGGGAACCTGCGTTACCAGTTTGAAGACCTGGCGCAGCGTTTTCCAGAAGCGTTTCAGCAGGCGTATGGCGTCCCTCCTACTGACCCCGAACAGGCGGGAGACTGGTACAACGACCATTGTGAAAACGCCTTGAAGGTTGGGCGTCAAATTTACATCGGCGAAGGGTGCTGGCACTGTCATAGTCAATTCGTCAGGCCGGTTTCGAATGAAGATCGCCGCTGGGGACCGGTTTCCAAATCCTGGGAGTACCAGAACGAGTTGCAGCGTCCCGTGATGTTTGGCACACGGCGTGTCGGTCCGGATCTCAGTCGCGAAGGGGGACGTCGCTCGAATGACTGGCATGCGGTGCACTTCTTCCAACCGGAGGCCCTGTCAACCGGTTCACCGATGCCGCAATACCCATGGCTGTTCGATGGTGCCCCGGACAAACCGACTTACCGTGGCCTCGCGCTGATCACCTATATTCAGTGGCTCGGTTCGTGGCACGAAACCTATCCCTATTACGAAGACTATCTTCCTGTACCCATCAAGACTGCGTCCCATTCGGAGTAACCTGTCCATGACACAAGAGCCTGCTGCTTATCGTACCCACTGGCTGACCTGGCTTTTTGCCACTCTGGTGCTGGTCCCCACCATCCTGGGTTTTGCGAATAAATTTCTGGATCTGGTCTTGGTTGTTCAGGGGGACGAAGACGGCGCTTTTGCGGTGACCCCCATCGTTAATTACCTGCTGGCCACGGCGGGATTTCTCTGCCTGTTCGTCTGGACGGCAACGCAAGGGGCTTTTCAAAATCTGGATGAACCGAGCCACTCCATGATGGAAAATGAGCACCGACTGGATCAACAGACCTGATTTGTGAACCGTACGATTCAGACGAATATGTGATGGAGAAGATGCTATGACCACGCCTCATGCAACGACGAATCAAGACATCGGGACACCCGAACAGGAATCTCGTTTTCATACCTATTCAAGCCACATTATCCCCTGGTACGTTCGCTTCATCTGGCTTCTGTTCTGGATTTTTGCGATTGGATATGTGGTTTCGTACTTTCTGCCGGCCTTTCAATCGGAGCTGCTGACACCTCCATGAAACCTGTCATACCTGCAATACCGATACTACCAATCCCTGTTGTGGCCACCGAGACCGAGGCCTGCGATTACTGTGGGTTACCGATTTCCGGGTCGTCGTCGGTCCATTTGCCCGTCTACTGCTGTTATGGTTGTCGTTTTGCTGCCGGGATTTCCGCGCATGCGGAAAAAACCACGCAATCATTGGGACCGGCGAGTGCCTTGGGGTTTTCGATTTTTTTCACCATGAACGTGGTGATGCTGACCATGGCTTTGTGGAGCTATGCGACCGAATCGAACAGTGCTTTTGAAGTGGCATTGGGGGCGTTTCTGCGGTTTGGAGCCATGGCCTTTTCGTTGCCGGTTTTACTGTTGCTGGGCCGGCCCCTTGTCAGCCATGCCTTCATTGGCTGGCAACGGGGGCTCTTCACGACCGACTTACTGCTGGCAACGGGGGTCATCGCGGCATTTGCGGTCTCGATCGTGAATACTTGGCGCGGAGTCGGGCATGTTTATTACGAAGTGGGCTGTGTGATCCTGGTACTGGTCACCATTGGTCGATGGCTGGAAGCCGAGGGTCGGTCGCAGGCGTCATTGGCGTTGGACCAATTGGAACAACTCGTCCCCGACACCGTCCGCCGCTGGACGAACGGCAGGGAAATCCGCATACCCAGGCTCGAGATTGTGGTCGGCGATTCCGTTCATGTTCTGGCGGGAGAACGGATTCCCGTGGATGGGCGCGTCTTGCAGGGACGTAGTGTGGTCGACGAGCAGGTTTTTACGGGAGAGAGTACGCCCGTGGAAAAACAGTCTGGTGACCTGCTGCTGGGTGGCAGCCTGAATTTGGATGGCGATCTGATCATCGAAGTGACTGAACTTCCCACGGCTGGGGCATTAGGGAGACTGGTTGCTGCGGTCAGGGCCGCCCGCTCTTCCAAAGGACATTACCAGCAACTCAGCGATGTCTGGTCGCAACGTTTGTTTCCCCTGATCAGTCTGATTGCCTTGGGGACATTGATTTTTCATAGCCTGCGTGTCGACTGGGACTATGGTCTCTTGACGGCGTTGTCGGTCGTGCTGATCGCCTGCCCCTGTGCTCTGGCGCTCGCGACACCCCTGGCGGTCTGGGCCGCCCTGGGAACGGCCGCCGGGAAAGGGGTGTTGTTTCGCAGTGGTGCGGCTCTGGAAGGTTTGGCCCGCATTCAGGCAATACGCTGGGATAAGACCGGAACCTTAACGACGGGGCATCCGAGTGTTTTAAGGCTCTGTTGTGAGGATCGCTTTCGACAAGCCGCCATCGAACAGGTTTCGGCTGGCATGACCTCGGCATCGGATCATGTCTTTTCGATTGCGGTTCGGGAATTTCTGGCGAACAGACCCTCCGAGGCATTGTTGTGGAATCTCCAGACCATTCCGGGGCGGGGATTGAGGGGATTTGCTGCCGGCCATCATTTGATCGCGTTGGGTTCAGCAAAATGGATGGATGAATGTGGAATGGCCTGGGGACCGAACCTGTCCCACGTTTTGACCGACCCCACTCATGCGGCCTGTCCGGTGACCGCAATTGGTTTTGATGGTCAAGTGCAAGGGCTGTTTTTACTCGAAGAGACGCTACGTCCGCACGTTGCTGAGACCATTGAGGCTTGCCGTCAATTCGGTCTGGATCAGACGGTTTTGACCGGAGATCGTACGTTGCGAGCCGCGCAACTGGCTGCCACGCTGGGGTTACCGGTCCTCGCAGAACTGTTACCTGTGGAAAAGTTCGAAGCCGTTCGTCGGGCTCAGCAGCAGTTTGGCAGCGTGGCGATGGTAGGAGATGGATTAAACGACGCACCCGCCCTGGTGGGTGCCGACATTGGGATTGCGATGGGTTGCGGCGCCGACGTGACGCGAGACTCGGCAGATCTCTGTCTGTTATCGAGCGACTTGCTGCTGATCCCGTGGGCGTATGAATTTTCCCGGCGTACAGTCGGCGTCATTCGCACAAATCTGGCCTGGTCATTTGGCTATAACAGTCTGGGGGTGATTTTGGCGGTCTGTGGGCAATTGCACCCTGCCGTCGCTGCGGCACTGATGGTCCTCAGCAGCCTGATGGTTCTGGGGAATTCCTTGCGGCTCTCTTCCTCTGGCCCGTTCGGCTCCCTTCGTGGGATCGAGCAGAATTTTCGCCGGTCAGCAACGACCACGATGACCAGGTCACCGTCGCATCAGGAGGCGAACTGATGAACCCCTGGTGGTTGACGATGTTGGGGGGCTTGCTGGGTTCTGCACATTGCGTGGGGATGTGCGGTGGGTTTGCTGCGGTGATCGGACTGAATACAAGATCGACATTGGGGAATTTACGAGCCCAGTTGGTCTACAGTTGTGGACGACTCATGAGTTACGCAACGCTGGGTGCGATCGCCGGTTTTGCGGGACAGCGGATCAGTCACTCGGCGCCAGCATTCCTGAATATTCCGGCGGTTTTCTGTTTGATTGCGGGAGTTTTTCTCGTTCGCGAAGGGTTGCTGGCCGCAGGATGGTGGCCCCGAAGGATTTCTGGAACGTCCCTTTCGGGTTGTCTGTTGGCACCGCTGTTTTCGGCAATTCTGAAAATGCCTGGGTTACGCAACACGTTTGTTGCTGGGATCATCACGGGTTTGCTTCCGTGCGGTCTGGTCTACGCGTTTGTTTCGCTTGCGGCGAGTTCCGGGGATTTGCTGGCCGGAATCACGACGATGCTGGCATTTGGCTTCGGTACCGTTCCGCTGATGGTCATCACCGGATGTAGTGCGGCGTTACTCAGTTGGGGTGCGCGTCAGCGTCTCTGGCAGTTGGCCGCCGGGTCAGTAGTGCTGACGGGGATGCTCACGATCGGCCGAGGGATCAGCTTTCTGCAGTTGACTTTCGAGCCTCAAGTCCCCAGTTGCCCCTTTTGTGCGGCGTCCACAGCACCTGGCGATGAGCAGGCAAACCGGCCGAACGAATCCTCGTCGTCTCCCACGAGCTCTCAGATGTTGATTTCTCCACGCCCCAGCAAGTCCACGCGTTGTCCGTGAGAAAGACGAACATGCCACTCACTGAATCTTTCACTCCCTCGCCGGCGGATCCCCCCGCGAAGTCGGGGCCCGTTTTTAACTGGAGCCGATCTGGTACGCTGATCAATTTTTGGCTGGATGTCAGCCTGTTGGTTCTGTTGATGATTCAGGCTTGGATCTTTTCGATCTTGCATTTGGTTTTTCCGCGTGGCGCTGGTTCAGACTGGAAAATCTGGGGAGCAACACCACTGGACTGGTCCGAAACGCTTTTCCTGACCTTTTGTGTTTTTGCGGCAGCAATCGTGCTGCACGTCATGTTGCATTGGGCCTGGATCTGTGGAGTCGTGACCACCAAACTCCTGGGTCGAAAGGGAAAAAAGGATGATGGTTCACAGACGCTGATTGGCGTTGGCCTGTTGATACTTCTGATCCATGCGCTGATTGTTGGTATTCTCGTTGCGAAAACAGGACTGGTGAATTCACGGTAAAGCGTGTGATCCTCATCGATCGAACCGGGAATGAACGTTTTGTTTTTTGCACGGATCACCTAAGCCGTTTCTCCTTAATGAACTGACTCCTTGAAAATCTGATTGACCATCAGAATGGTTATGGACCGGATCTGAATGCGGAACAGCGTCTCTGCATCTTTAAACCGTTTTACACCACTAAGTCCCGCGGAACAGGCTTGGGCATGCTGATCGCGACTTGCCGAACAACCCACCCCGACCTGGTGATCACCGACTTAAAAATGTCAGACGGAGACGAGGGGACTGCGATGGAAGCGATCTGGCAGGATGAACCGACTCCCGTCATCGTGATTTCCACATTTCCTCAGGATCTTCCTGAGTCACTTCGGGCTTCTCCACTTTTGATTGCGGTTTTGATCAAGCAGATCAAGACGACCGATCTCGAGCCCCTGATTTCGCGGATTGCAGCGGGATTTCATCGTTCTTAGTCCTCTGCGGACTCGGCAGAATCACTTTTGACAATCCGTCGCGGGTGTTTCTAGTCATCGCCGTTCGGTGAACAGACAGCACAGGTCAGTGAACGGACCACATCGGAAAACTTGGAAAAAGTCGCCGGATGAATTGGTTCGAGAGAGAGGTCGCACGGGGGGAGTCGAGTTACAATCGGCGATGGTGTTGGAAATGTGATCGATCAACCTCAAGGAATCAAACATGCGTTCCGTTCGTTTTCTCGGCCTGGTCTCCCTGCTGGCCGCCTTTACTCAATTCCCGCTATGGGCGGAAGACAATTCTTCGGTCCATACGGGGCGTCCCCGTAAAGTACTGGTGGGAGACTACTCGGCCAAAGCACTCGCTTTAATCAATGAAAAGGGAGATATCGAATGGCAGACACCGATCCGGAACATTCATGATGTCACCCGGTTGCCGAACGGAAATTTGCTGATGCAGACGGACTGGACGGAAATTATTGAAATGACCCCGGACCATCAGATTGTCTGGAAATATGACGCAGCCCGACAAAATGGGAACGAAGGAAAAGCGGTGGAAGTCCACTCGTTCCAGCGACTCGCCAACGGCGACACCATGATTGTGGAGAGCGGCCCTGCGCGAATCATCGAAGTCAACGCCGAAGGAAAAATCCAGAAACAGATTGCCCTGAAAGTCGAACACCATAACGCTCATACCGATACCCGACTCGCCCGCAAACTGGACAACGGCCATTACCTGGTCGCCCACGAGGGGGAAAACAAAGTCGTCCGCGAATATGACGGAAATGGCAAAGTTGTCTGGGAATACAAGACGGGAACCAAAGTCTACTCAGCAATCCGTCTCAAAAACGGTAACACCTTAATCGGCATGGGTGATGGCCATCGGGTCATTGAAGTCGACCGAGATGGCAAGACCATCTGGTCTGTGGAAGAAAAAGAGCTTCCGGGAATTACTCTCGCTTGGGTCACCATGGTAGAACGACTGACCAACGGCAACACTTTGATCGTCAACTGCCACGGTGGCGAGAACAATCCCCAGGTGATTGAAGTCGACCCCAACAAAAAGGTTGTCTGGACTTTCAAAGACTTCCGAAGGTTTGGCAACAGCCTCCCGGTGGCGAAGATTATTGAGTAATCCTGAACACCTCAGGCCACAATGAAATCCCGCACAAAGCTCGTGAGTGAATTGACGGACTTGGATTCGAGCAACTCGGCAGACTGAACCGAGCTCACTTCCTGATCAGCCTGAGTTGACAGCGCGCTGTCAATTTGGGTGGCCAGGTGATTTTCGGTATCGGCAATGCAAAGGTTCGGGCAGCGGTTGAAGTGGTGAACCGTGGCAAGTTGATGCTCGTTGCGGGTTTCACCGAGCGAGGCCATGCGAGGCATGACCACTAATCGCTTTTGCAGTTGAATGGCAGTGATGATGGTCCCCATTCCCGCATGAGAGACAACGAGGCTTGCTTGCTCGAAGGCTTTTTTGTACTCGCGTGGATTTAGGAAGTCGATTGATTCACAATTTTGGGGCCGGAATCCCCCAGGGCCGATCTGGGCCAGCACCCGCAGTCCCTTGCCATTCTTCCCAGCCCATCCATCGAAGGCTCGAACCAGACGATCACAGGATTCGCTCCCCACCGTCAAGAACACGAACGGAATGTCACTCGAATCGAACTTCAGCACGGAATCATGACAAACCGGAGGTTTACGGAAAGAGGCCAAAGTCCAATTGAGTCCCTGCGGAATGACCGCCAAGAATTCCGAGCAATGGCTGACAACCTGATTCATCAGGGCGAAGAAACGGTTTCGGCGGCGACTTTCACTAAAAACTTGATACTTAGACAAAATCACAGACACTTTTGCTCTCCAGGTTTTCTCTCAACTCACGATCAAGGCCAACATCTTGGCAGCTGAACTCGGACTTCTGGACCACTTGAGTTTGGTTGCTGTGGTTTCTCTCCGGAACCTCGGACAGAATCCACACACTCCAATGCTCGCAAACCGTCGGCGGCAGACATCATCGCAATCGAAATTTTTTGAGCACAAAATTTTCGATTCAGAAGAAATCGTAAACAGGTAGGGAAAACCCCACTTTTTTATTGATTCAAAGATGTGATGGCCCCCACAAATCGCTTTGGGTCTCATGAAAATATCGGAAACCTCGCCTCAACGAACTCGTTGTTTTTCCGGAAAAACAACAATTGTGGTGAGCGTTGGAATGAATCCCTCGCACAATCCTGTCAGTGAAACTTTTCCACCTCTCGTGAATGCAAGCATTGCACCCGTTTTGTGCTTTGGAACCCCTTCCGAATCTGTTCCTGTCGATTTCTGGATCCCCATCAGTTTGACAGGATGCTTTTGTGGTTTAGAATCGCGTGACTAACATGCAGGGATGCTTGTACGGAGACTCAATGCCTTTTGACGGGAGTCACTCATGTCCTTGCGAGTTTTGACGGCACTACCGGTATTCAATGAAGAACGCCATGTCATCGATGTGATCGCCGAGGTTCGAAAGTATTCTGCGGATATCCTGGTGATTGACGATGGCTCAAGCGATGGAACTTCTGATCTTCTGAAGCCGATGCGGGATGTTTCGGTTCTGCGCCATCAACAGAATCAAGGTTATGGTGCCGCTCTTCGTACCGCATTCACCTACGCCCTCGCCGGACAGTATGATGTGGTGGTCACAATCGACTGTGATGGACAGCACCAGCCCGCTTTGATCCCTGAAATGGCCTCCGCTGTCTTCAACCAAGAGGACCAACCTGCTGATATCATCTCGGGAAGTCGATACCTCAAGGTTTTTCCAGGAGCCAGTGAGCCCCCCCTCGAACGCCGGAAAATCAATCTCCAAATTACCGAGTGGCTAAATCATCAGTTTTCACTGAAATTGACCGATGCATTTTGCGGTTTCAAAGCCTATCGCGTCGATTCGTTGGCGCGATTGCGGATCACCGAAATCGGTTATGCGATGCCGTTGCAATTGTGGGTTCAGGCCGCAGCACAAAAAATGAAGGTGGTCGAGTTTCCGGTTCCGCTCGTATACCTCGAAGAAGAACGCTCATTCGGTGGATCATTAGATATTGCCGCCAAACGATTGGCCTATTATCAGGAAGTTCTGGACCGAGAAATGGCATCGCTGCAATTAACACAGACGAAACCTAGCGAATTCACTCCGCTTTCCGGACATCGCCCGCTCGCATGCTCCGCGAACTGAACGGATTCTCGGACGGAACGGATTTGTAAACGAAACTGGGGGCTACGATCTGCTCGACGTTTAGTCCTAGTCTCGACGGAACCCACTTCCCCTTTCGCATGGGACTCGCTTCTCACCGGTTCTGCTAACCGGTGAGATACTGCTCCGAGGCCCATACAGGCTGTTCCGTTTCAAAAATCATCCGCTCTTTGTTGAGTGGATGCGTAAACACAATTCGTTGTGCCAAAAGGCAAAGCAGCGGACCTGTCGCAGGGACCGTTTGGATCTCGCCGAGGATTTGGTCCGGCAAATAGGTCGCATCGCCACAAATTGGGTAGCCGAGCGACCAGAGGTGAACTCGAATCTGATTCGTTCGCCCGGTCCGAGGTAGGACTTCAAGCAAACTCGTCCCATCTGCAAAGCGTTTCACGACGTGGAAATCCGTATGAGCGGGGAGGCCTTCCTCGGGATCAATCTGGCGTGAGCCTGCGCGGCCTGCTTCATCGGAAATCGGCAAATGGCATGAGAAATGGTCCAGCAGAGGGACTCCCTGAACTCTCGCCAGATAGCCTTTTTCAATTTCATCAGGACCACCAGGCTCAAATTGCTGTTGCAGGCGTTTGGCAAAGTGCTTGGTTCTTGATAAGAGCACCAGGCCGGTGGTGTTGGCGTCCAGGCGATGGGCCGGCCGGGGATTTTGTGGTCGATACACCTGACCTAACAGGTATTGCAGGGTATTTCGGCTGAAGCGGCCACAGGGGTGCATAGGAAGAGGGGCGGGTTTGTTCACCACGATGATCGCTTCGTCTTCGTAAACGATCTGAATCGCCGTATTGACTTCCGGTTCGCGGATGCCGGGAAGCAGATGAATCAGTCGATCTCCCGCTCGAACGATCGATTCGGCCCCGAGGATGACGACCGGATCGGTCTCGGCCAGCGATCTACCCGGTTCTTGTTTTTTGCGACGTGAAGCCGAACTTCGTTTGCGCAGTCGACCCTCCTGGCAGGCTTGCTCCCACTCCTCGCGAGGAACCTGCCCCAAGACCCCACAGAGAAAATCGAGTAACGTACGGCCATCGAACTCAGCCGAAACATTCAGTGGTCGCGGGTTGTCATACGGCTGGCTACCAGGTAGGGGTGTCGAGATCCTTTGCAGCGCGGCATGCCGTTCGACGAGGATCCTGGCCCGGTTTTCTTCGCTCGTACGGAAACAATAAGGACACGATTTCGCCTCGACAAACCGCGGGTCCCGCTGATCTTCAGGTGTCAGGGGAGTCTGGCAGGCGTAGCACTGGGCCGCCTCGGATTCGTGCAGACTCGGGTCCACGCCGACCCGCTTGTCGAAGACGAAACAGTCACCGTCATAATGGGCAGAACCACATTCCTCAAAATACTTGAGGATTCCCCCATCGAGTTGAAAGATTTGTTCGAACCCTTCCCGTTGCATAAAGGGCCCGGCTTTCTCGCAACGAATCCCCCCTGTACAGAACATCACAATTGGCTGTTGCTTCAGCTCGACCGGAAGTTGCCGAACCGCCTCGGGAAACTGACGAAAATGATCAATATCGAGCGTCACCGCTTGATGGAATGTGCCCAGCTGGATTTCATAATCGTTGCGGGTATCCAAGAGCGTGACTGCCCGCCCTTCATCGAGCCATCGCTTCAGTTCATGAGCCGAAAGTTTAGGAGCCGGCGCGTGAACTGGGTCGATTCCTTCGACGCCGAACGAAATGATTTCTCGTTTGATTTTGACCAGCATCCGCTGAAATGGCTGCTCATCACTTTCACTGACCTTGGGCGTCAGCCCGGCCAAACCAGGTATGGCCCGCAATTCCGCCAGTAATAAACCGATTTCCGCTTCCCCCCCCGCGACGAACAGGTTGATCCCTTCGGTACTCAGCAGGATCGTCCCTTTGAGTTGCCAACCTTTGCATTGCTCAATCAAACGATCGCGCAAGGGCTTGAGTTCCGTGAGCGAGGCAAATTTGTAGGCCGCGATATTCGTGATGATTGGCATAGAATTGGTTCGAAAAAACGTCGGAACTTGGAGAGCGGAAACCACCGCTGACAATGTCAAACTTTAACGATTGCGGTGTCTCGTCCTGTCACACCGCAGCAATTGGCCAGAGTGTAGCGAAAGCGTCGAAGAATCAGCACGCTACCCACCCAGACCTTGGGAAAATTGCTGGTATCAACGGCCATTCCTGCCGGTTTGCATCTCAGCAATCGTGTTGGAACCAACTCCATCGGGCGGGTGCAGAGATTGAATTGCCTCCGGCGATGGCGTTCGCTCGCTTGTCGGGGAAAAACATGCAAATCAGACTGAGTGAGACGGGGGTAAATGTGCAAAACAGCAGCCGGACAACCATGGTCAGGTCTCTCTTGACTTTCTGTACGCTGATGTCCCTGTTGGAAACACGCGAGACAGTGGCACAGGTCGAGAACTCGTTAGTTTCTGCCCCAGCATCTTCGGCAGATGTTATTCAGTTGGTCGCGGCGGAAACCATTCCCGCCAACGAGACAACAGACCCAGTCCTGCAATTACTCGACCGCGCCATTGAGACGACTGGCAAGCGAACGCTGACCGCGAATTCGCATTCACCCTGGCAGATTTTCCATAGTATTCTCGCGATGCGTGAAAATACGGAAGTCCGATTGGGGAATCAAAAGGTCAATGCCATCCAGTGGCTCTCAACGGCCGAGCCTCAATTTGACAATCAACCATGGCTGCTGCTGACCCCGCACGGAGCGAAATTTCACCCCTATACGCGAATTTATGCTTTTGAAGGACATCCCGCCCAGTTTCTGGCGCTGTTGTCGCAGTCAAATTTACCGATGGATCACCAGTTTCACGTGCAGGGAAAAGTGGTGACCTTAAATGATTTGGTGAATAACACCATGAAAGAGGTCAATACTAAAGAAGAAGTCACCTGGGTCCTCTGGGCTTTACAGCATTTTCTCTCGTCTGATGCGACCTGGACCAATCAACTGAACGAGACCTGGAGCATCGAACGACTGGTGCAAATGGAATCGAATGCTCCGGTGGTCGGGGCTCCGTGTGGTGGCAATCATCGTCTGTTCGCCTTAACGCGCGCCCGTGACAAGTATCTTGCCAGCGGGGGTCGCTTGCGTGGTGCGTGGTTTCAGGCGGATCAAAAGATTAAGCAGCATATCGAACTGGCCCGCTCGCTCCAGAATGGCGATGGCTCGTTCTCGAGCGATTCCTATAAAGGACCTGGTCACACCACCGATGTCAATAAACGCTTCAATACCACCGGGCATACCATGGAGTTCCTCTCGATCAGCCTTCCAAAAGAACGGCTGAATGAACCTTGGGTTCGCAATGCCATCTGGATGCTGTCGCGCGAACTCATCATTCATCGAGATACGAAAATCGATTGCGGCCCGCTGTTCCACTCGTTGAATGCACTCATCCTGTATCGCGAACGAATTCGGGCCAATCAAGTTCCGACGGAAATCGCGGTCCCAATGGACTCAGTTGCCCGAAAAACACCGGCAACGTCGCCCGAAGTCTCGTCGCCAAGCAACCCGCTGGTGACCAGTCCTCCAAAGCCGCCACAGACGGTCCTTGAACCGAAACAAGTCGCGGAACGAACAGAGGGCTTCAAGCCATTCTCGACTCCCGAACTGAAAGCTGTTCCGATGCCGATTGCTGAGCCGATTGTCATCCCGGAAACAAAAGTCGAAGCGACTCAACCCGCAGCACCGGCTTTGCCAATTCCTCAGGCTCGAATCTCCAGCCCCAATCCGTTGAGGTCGGTCTCGATTCGTCCCCCACTGGGGCATTTGGAAAAAACCAAGAATCCTTTGCCGCGAATCGATCCTGCGAAACTGTCAAACATTGGACAACCCGCCTCGACGCAGAAATTGGCCAAGCCACCACAGCTTGCCCGCCAGGATTCCCTTACCGCCTCACCACCCGCACTGTTGCCAGAACTCTCCGCTAAGCCGCTGGTGATTGCGATCCCCATGAATCTGGTGGAAAAACTTCAACCGGGTTCGCTGCCGCCGCGTGAACCGGTATTTGAGAAACCTCTAGCAGATCCCAATACTGCAACCACAGCTTCAGATCCGGCGAGTATCCCCATCGAGATCCCTCGCCTCGATTTCGAAGCCCCCGCCTCGGCTCTCGAACCGGCCAATCCCTGAGTCTTCGTTCACGGCCACTCAAGAAGAAAAGCCTCAATCCGGAAAGGCTCAATCCGGAAAGACGATACGAGGTCTTAGGCGTTGTTCCTGGAAATCCGCCTCCCCCATCCCCAGCAGTTCACCATCCACTCCAACGAGTGCGATCCGAGTTTCTGCTGGGGGACTGGCAGTCGCCGGCAAAAAGCCAGCAGTCAATTCGCCGGACAGCAATTCGCCTGGCAAGCGACCCAGCGAGATCCCCTGCCCTCGTCGAACGGCAAGCACTTCGTCATGGGCGAGGAATCGCTTGGGGAGGTGTTGAACGAGATTGATCGCTGGCTGCAGATTGGCGGCCAAATTGTCGAGCGTCAATTGGTCCGCAGCAATCGCTGCGGATGACAGAAACGGACCGACCCCCAGTCGACGCAAATCGGTCATCAATGCCCCACACCCTAATCTGGCCCCCAGATCCCGAGCCAGTGAGCGAATATAGGTGCCACTCCCACATTCAATGTCGAGTTCCAGCACCGGTGCTTCAAAGCTCACAATCCGGATCGCAAACACATCGACTGGTCGAGCTTGTAATTCAACCACCTCGCCACGACGCGCCAAATCATAGGCACGCTCACCCTGCACATGAATGGCGGAAAATTGCGGTGGGACCTGCTGAATCCGCCCCACAAACTGGGGAAGCAACCCTTCGAGATCACCGAGTTTGACTCCGGTCCAGTCCCCCCCTTGAGTGACCTGGCCTGTAATGTCGTCGGTATCACTGGACTGCCCCAGGACAAATCGGGCGAGATACCGTTTGCGTCCTTCCTGGGCCAGGCTGATCAGTCGCGTCGCATGCCCAACACAGACGACAAGTACCCCCGTTGCCAGTGGGTCGAGTGTCCCGGCATGCCCCACTTTCGCTGGCCGAACAAGTCGCACCACACGATTGACCACATCCCGAGAGGTGAGACCAATTGGCTTGTCGAGATTGAGAACGCCGCAAAATTTCATCAAATTCGAATTTCTTAAACACCCGGTGTCAGCAATAATTCGGGTAGTGCCGCAGAACGTGAGCCTGCCAGCGGCGGGTTATCAGCCGAGCGAAACGTAAAGACCGCTGAATACTTCGTTTCTTTCTGCGTATTGCGACTGGCCGCGTGCAAGGTCCGACAATGAAAGAACACCACGTCTCCAGGACCTAATTCCACCAATGTCTTCCTGGCAATCAACAGTTGATTTTCTGGCAAATCCGCACGAAAAAACAGTTCCTGATCCAGACGACTCGGATCAAGAGACAATTGATGCGAACCGGGGATGACTTGCAAGCACCCATTTTCCGCAGTCTCGGCCCCGAGAGCGATCCAAATATTGATCAATTCCGGACGTTGAAACGACCAATACCGAATGTCCTGGTGCCAACCCGTTTCGCTACTGTATTTCGGCTGCTTCGTCATGATGCAGTTATGATGAGCCAGCGGACAGACCACCCGTGGACCCAATAATTGTTTGAGACGATTCAAAACTTCAGGACGGATCATCCACTCGAGGAACAGGAAACTTCGACTATGAGCCTGTTTCAGTCGTCGAATGGTCCTTCCCCCTTCTACCTCGAGGGAAATCGGTGCACCGGGATATTTTAAATCCGCTTCGTATTCGATCGGCTCGATGTGATCACGAAGTCCAAGCTCCGTAACGCGGCGCATGGCCTGGATCTCGGCGGGACTGACCAGGTTTCGAACGATCAGAAATCCGTCACGCTGAAATTGTTCGACCTCGGTCGGACTCCATTGCAGCGCAGGGGAAACGGGCGAATCAGACTCCACAGGAAAAAACTCCCTTTCAGAACAACTCAAACAAACCCAAGATCGCCGAGCCAACCCTCTCGCAATCGTCATCCATGATCACTTTTGTCGTCGGTTGGTGGGGACCATCCAAGGATCTCTGCCGGACGACGCCAGCAGAATTCGGGCTACCCACAGACGCATACTACACACGCATACTATGCGAGCAGACGTTCCATCCGCGAGGGGAACACTCATCCTTTGATGTCGTATTCCTTAATCTTGCGATACATCGTCCGTTCGCCAATTCCCAGCAGGTGGGCCGCCTCTTCCCGGCGTCCGCCGGTGATTTCCAAGGCACATTGGATGTAGTACTTTTCGATTTCTGTCAGTGGCCGACCAATCAGCGAATCCGCCCCATGCAGTAACCCCTGTGAATCGAGGTGGTCGGGGCTGAAGGCCTGCGGAACAATATCCGACGGCAGGTCATCCACATCCAGACGACCATCTTTGTCGAGAATGATCATCCCTTCCAGAGCGTTGCGCAGTTCCCGCACATTACCTGGCCAGTCATACGCAATCAGCGCCTGCTGCGCCTGACGGGTCACAATCGGAATCGGACGATGATTGCGTGCCGAAAGCTGCTTGAGGAACGAATCGACCAATAACGGAATATCACTGCGACGTTCCCGGAGCGGCGGCAGTTCAATCGTGACTACCGCGAGGCGGAAATAGAGATCCTTGCGAAAGGTTCCCCGCTTGATCCCCTCTTGCATATCCGCATTGGTAGCCGCAACCACCCGCACATTCACATCCATCTCTTCGTTGGCACCAATCCGCGAAACCTTGCGATCCTCCAGCACTCGCAGCAACTTAATTTGAGTCGCCATCGGCATTTCACCCACTTCATCGAGAAACAACGTACCACCATTGGCATACTCAAACTTGCCAATCCGTTTCCCAATCGCACCCGTGAATGCCCCTTGTTCGTGGCCGAATAGTTCTCCTTCAAGCAGGCTTTCCGGAAGTGCGGAAATATTCAGCGGTACAAACGGCTTGTTCTTGCGTTCGCTGTTCTGGTGCAACGCCCGGGCCGCCAGTTCTTTACCAGTCCCGCTTTCACCGAGAATCAAGACGGTACTGTCCGTCGGCGCGACACTCCGCAACTTCTCCATCACGCGGTGCATCACCGGACTGTTCCCAATCACCCCTTCATAACCGAACTTTTCGTCCAGGCGACGGCTGAGTTCGGCATTGTTACGCAGTAACCGCACTCGGCTGGATGCCTTTTCAACAGCATGCCGCAGTTCGGTAATGTCTAAAGGCTTGGTAAGATACGTATGGACCCCATGCTGACCTGCTGCAACGGCCGTCTTGATCGAGGCATGTCCCGTCAGCAGAATCACTTCCGCGTCGGGAAGCTCTTCCTTCGACTTCCGCAGAATTTCCAGTCCATCGATGTCATCCATCATCAGATCGGTGACGATGACATCAAATGTCTGGCTTTCAATCAGGGCGACGGCGCGCTTACCCGAGCCTGCCACAGTGCAATCGTAACCGACGCGCTGCAGACTCTCTGCGACCGCCTGCGCGTGCGCCTCATCGTCGTCAACAATCAGTACCCGGATCGAAACCCCGGAAAGATCGACTGGGGTACTTTCCTTCCCCGACATGCGCGATGCCTCGTCAAATGTCCATGTGTCACAAAAAACGTGACGCGAATGTTTGCGCGTCATTTCGTTCTCTGCACAGTTTATGCAGACAATCAGAATAAAACTACCACTCAAACACCCCAAAGACCTGCGGATGAAGAACCAATCTCCCCAGGAAGTCACAATTGGTATCCTCAGAGTCTTTCCGCCCCCCTGCCGAGATCCCGCCGAGATCCCCCCTTCTGGAGGAATCGGCCAACAGCCACCCGGGCTTCCCTCTTGATGGTCAAACCATTCCATTCCGTTCTGAATGGCCGAAATTCCTGCTGGATTCTCCGGTTGCCAGTCCCATCAAACAAGGTTGGACTGTGCAGGTGGGACCGTGCCGAGGGTGCTGCGATACCAGATCTGCTGCGGTCAGGATATGCTGCGCTCGTGCTTCCTGATTGTGGCGATCAGGGTTACGCGGAGGGGTGCCTGGGTGATTTCTCTTTTCCTGTAAGTTCTCAGCCATGTGTGGACTGACCGGCTTTTTATCGATCGCACCGCATCTCTCGGGTGAGAGCATGGAACCCGTTGTCGATGCCATGTCGAAAAGGTTACGGCATCGCGGGCCCGATGATGCCGGGGCCTGGTGCGATCTCTCGTCCGGAATCGCACTCGGCTTTCGTCGACTCGCGATCGTGGATCTGTCCGAGTCAGGACATCAGCCGATGATGTCCGCGTGTGGTCGGTATGTGATCGTCTTCAATGGCGAAATCTATAATCACCTCGATTTGAAAGCCGAACTCGTGGCCCTGGGGCATTCCTTTCGTGGTCGCTCGGACACAGAAGTCCTCATCGAAGGATTTGCGAAATGGGGGATCGAAGCCACCATTCGGCGGACGATCGGGATGTTCGCGATTGCCATCTGGGACCGACAGCAACAGGAACTGACCCTGATTCGTGACCGACTCGGAAAAAAGCCGCTCTACTACGCAAAATTTGGCGAAACCTTGCTGTTTGCTTCTGAGACAAAAGCCTTTCGAGCCCACCCGGCCTTTCGGCCAAACGTGGATCGAGTGGCGGTTGCCGAGTTTTTAAGACAATCGTATCTGTCGCAACACTCGATCTATCACTGCGTCGTCCCCCTGCAACCGGGAACGATGCTGACGATCCGGCGGAATGACGAGGGCTTCTGGTCGGAATCGACCCTGCCATCGCTCAAGCCATTCTGGAGTTTACGAGAGGTCATCACCCACGGATTGCGTCAGCCCTTTACCGGATCGTATGCCCAGGCGGTTTCCCAACTGGATGCCTTACTGACCGATGCCGTTGGCCGACGGATGGAGGCAGACGTTCCCCTTGGGGCCTTTCTGTCCGGCGGTATTGATTCGTCGCTGGTGGTCGCACTGATGCAAAAGCAGTCTTCGCGTCCGGCCAAAACGTTTACAATCGGATTTGTCGAGGAAGCCTTCAACGAAGCCCCTTACGCCCGTCGCGTGGCACAACATCTCAAGACGGATCATACCGAGATGATCGTGACCGCAGACCAGGCGCTCGAAGTCATCCCCTTATTGCCGCACCTGTTTGACGAACCGTTTGCCGATTCGTCGCAGATTCCGACCTACCTGGTCTCACAGCTTGCCCGCCGGAATGTCACGGTCGCCTTATCGGGAGATGGCGGCGACGAACTGTTTTGCGGATACCGACGCTACTTTGAAGCACTCGACGGATACTTTCAGACTCCCTCCACCACGCCGAACCGATGGCTGCACGCATTGAAGTCGCTGCGGAAAATCCCCGCCGCGATCCGGATCCCCATCGGACGAATTTGTCAGTGTACAGGACGACTGCCGCCGAGACGACTGACGCGATTATTGACCCGAGTCGGCGATTTCCTGTGTGAACGAGGACCCTCGGATCGCTATCTGCGAAATTTGTTCCACTGGCGTGACCTGGATCAAGTAGTGCTGGGGATTTCTCGCCGCGACTGTGATCCGCCACAAGGTGATCCGCCACAAGGTGATCGACAGCAGGATGATCTCTCCCCCTTTGAGACGATGAATTCGTTTTTTCTCACGAATCAACGACCGACGATGGCCGGATCCACCATACCGCAACGGATTCCTGGCCGGTCCCCCGAGAGCCCCCGTGAATTCCAGCAGGCCTGGCAGGCCTACGACACGGGAAATTATCTCCCGTCAGATATTCTCACGAAAGTCGATCGAGCCAGTATGGGGGTCTCGTTAGAAGCACGAACCCCGCTGCTGGATCACCGTGTGGTTGAGTTTGCCTGGTCATTGCCGCACGAATTCAAGGTCGAGGGGAGAACCGGGAAGAAAATTCTCCGCGATGTGCTGGCCCGCTATGTCCCCCGAGATTTGTTTGAACGCCCCAAAGTCGGCTTCGGAGTCCCGATCGGTGACTGGCTGCGTGGTCCACTACAAAGCTGGGCCGAAAACCTGCTGAACGAGCGTCGAATGCAGCAGGAAGGCTTTTTCCAGCCACCGTTGATTCGGCAGAAGTGGGCTGAACACCTTGGAGGACGAGCAGACTGGAGTTACCTGCTCTGGGACGTGCTGATGTTTCAAGCCTGGCTCGAAATGCATCCGATCGGTGCCGACTGAGATCGGACCTCTGTCTCCGAACACCTGTCACCCTTGACGCCGGTCCAAACAGAGGACTCCGAAGCAGTCCTACCCGGCAGAGCGCGAATCGTCGAGAAAGGTTACAAACTGGAAGAACGAATCAAATTGCGGATTTCAACTCAGCGTTTCCGGAAGCAGAACGAGTTCGGATCGACTCTTTTTCTGCATCACTGAGAATTTCTGCATCACCGAGAAGTCGCGTCGGTCGAGTGAGAAGATCGTATTCCAGATTGCGACGAAGCGGTTCGGGAAGACGCACGCTCAACCTGTCCGATGTGATAATTCACCTCCACGCCTGACTCGATACCATGAATGTCAGACATGCGGCAAGCGGGAACAACAAACAGCCAACCGAAAGAGGAATTTGGTAACAAATCAAAAGGCCCCTGCAGTGACTGCAGGGGCCTCGACTTCAAACTCGTAAATCACTGCAACTTAGAATTCACCGACAACTTCACCTGTGTTGCGTGTGGCGAGTGCACCCAATGTCGCAGCAGAAATGTTCTCACTGATGAATTTCACCGCTCCGTCGCACATCAAAATGTGCGTGCCACCGACATGAAAGCCGTACATTTCGCTATCATTCGTGCGATTCATCGGATAGGGGGCGATTGCAGTCGTCATGTTGCATGGTCCGCTGGGTACGGTACAACTTGCTTTTCCGGTGAGGGAGCCATCTGTCGTGCTCCCGTCGAGGCTATATCCTCCCTGAATATCCGCCCAACCCCATCCATCCTTCACCGTCGGAACACCTGACACCGACGCTGCGATCCCAGCTCGATACAACTGTGGTCGCCCAGCATCTTCCACCGCCATGATCGTATTCGAGGTCCCATCCGTAATCTCCGCGATACGTGTGGCAGCACCCTTCTTTAAGCCACCGTCCCACTCGTATTTGCTGGCGCTGGCTGGACTCGAGGTGTTTGTCGCCATGCCCACAGAGGGTGTGGGTAATCCGTTACTGAGAAAAAATGCGGGCCGAACTGCGTTCATGGTTCCATAATCGCAAAATCCATAACCCGCTGCGGGCCATGGCTGACCTGCGTTTAAAATCGAAGAAGCCGGAGCCGGCCGGTTCGAAGGAGTGGAAGGACACAAAAACATCGAGAGCTTGGTACTGGTTGCAGGAATGTTCCCGGGGTCACTCCACGTTAAGTTGAAATTATACAGATTGTAAAGGGGGGTTTGGTCAAAATAGGGGAGACACAATGTGGTCCAGCTCGTTTGATAAACCGCCGGCCCGGGAGGCCCCGCAAGATCAATTCGGGCAGGTGGAAACACACTATGGCTGCTTTCGTAATTGAACAAGGCAAGACCCATTTGTTTCAAGTTGTTTTTGCATTGGGTTCGACGAGCGGCTTCGCGAGCTTGCTGTACCGCTGGCAGCAATAACGCGATCAAGACTGCGATGATTGCAATCACGACCAACAATTCAATCAGTGTAAAACCACGGGTTTTACGGTTTCCGATTCGCGCTGACATGGGCAGAGACTCCTTACGTGAAAAAACATTGACATTAAAAACACTGCAAAGCGAGACGCATCAAAATTGAATTTCAAAGGGATCGAGTGTGTTATCGGTTGCTTCAACTTCCGCTTTCAAACCAGATTGCAGCGGATCGAGATATCGCTTTGGCAGTAATTCCGGGCCGTAATCTGGTTCACCTACATCGGGGTTCTTCGGCTTGGCCCAGGAAATCGAGACGCGATACTCTCCTGGCTCGGCACCGTCAAACTCACGTTGTGTGGTCAGCCGATATTCGCCATTTGTATCCACGACCGCTGACGCCTTTTGTCCATCAGGATCGACTGGCGTAAAAAGAACGTTGGCATATTCCGCAGGCTCGCCATTCACGGTCACACTCCCACGAACCTGGTAAACACCTACGGTTTTGCCCACGCCCCGAGAACATCCCACGCAGGCGAAGCAGAACACGATTGCAATTGAAAGAACTAAGCGATACCACATCTCTTGTGTCACCATACCTCGAAATCGCGTCAATTTGGAAACCCCGTCAAGATGACATGCATCAGCAGTCGTCAGCGTTGAGCACCTTCGCTCAGTGGAGGGAATCGCAACAAAATTAACGCGATCTGTGCTATTTCTGAATGAGCAGTCTAAGAGCAGTTTGTGAAAAAATTGTTAACATTTGGGGAAAAAATCGTGAAACGCGAAGATCACGGATGGCTCAGCAGATTGGAAGTCATTGTCGCTGGTCACGATCAGCACTCGCGATCCGCACTCACGATCCGGATGTCAATCAGCAACCCCACGCAATCCCCTCGATTTTCTCGGGGAACTCGGAGCCAGCCAAACCACGCTCCGATTGCGAAGTCCATTAATCGACGAAATTGTGTCTTGGCCGGCAAAGACCGCAAATCGTCAAGGCAACGCGCGTCCAAGACTCGTAATGACAGACGTTGGAGAGGGGCTCTGTCGGTCCACCCTCTGGTGCAAAGACCTGGTGGTCTGATGGTCGTGCCGATGAATATGCTCGTGCTTCACACGACTCCACACACAGCTATCCGTCGCAGTTCCGTTGAATTGAGTCCAAATTCAAGGCTGGCTCGGCTTTGGCTCGCAATTCGCCAGTCGGAAAAATATCGCCAGTGCCGAGTCGGATGATCTCTTGTTCCAGACCGCTCGAATGCTGTGATCGCTGGCCCCGTTAAACTTGTATTGAGTTGAAAGAACATCTCGGCGGTGCCGTTTTTGCCCGGCACTCGAGTCGTTGGCGAAATACAAGCCCCCAACTGGCGACTCGGTGCCGGTGCGTGGTACGAACCCTTGAGGTTTGCGTGTATGACGTGTGGTGATGCCGCTTCAATACTGCCAGCGGGTTTCCGCAAGCTCAGAAAAATCCCCGTTTTCATCCCGCTTAAAGCGAGCCGTTTTCGCTCAATTACGAGGCGGCACGATCATTGCTCTTGAGGGTCATGGCCTCCTGTTCGCTTGAGGGTCCAGTATCAATCCGGCAACGTACGGTCAATGAAATCAAATGAAATTGATCGCATCCTCTCCTGAGATTCCTTTACTCTGCCTGGCGACGGCTCAACAAGTTGAACCCGCATCCCATCCGCGAGTTGATCGTGGCCAAATCCAACGGACCAAAGGCCTGGAAGTTCAGAGTCTGAAGAAACGTTATGGCGATCTGGTCGCGGTCGATGATTTAAGCTTTTCGGTAAATCGGGGCGAGATCCTGGGTCTGATTGGCCCAAATGGTGCGGGGAAATCCACCTGCATCCTGATGATCACCGGGATGCTGAAGCCGGATGCCGGCACGCTGACGTTGGATGGTCAGGCTTACGATCCTCGCAAGCCTGAGATGCGTTCGCTGCTGGGGATCGTTCCTCAGGAACTGGCGATCTATCCGGAGCTCACCGCAGCCCAAAACCTCCGTTTTTTTGGTGGACTCTACGGATTACGCAGTCGGCGTCTGGAACAGCGTGTTCAGTATGTCCTGGAATTGACTGGGCTGACGAACAATGCCGACTCCACGCCGTCAACATTTTCCGGAGGGATGTCCAGAAGACTGAACTTTGGGATCGCTCTCTTGCACGAACCTCAATTCGTGATCCTCGATGAACCGACCGTGGGTATTGATCCACAATCCCGTTCCCGTCTGCTCGACTGCGTCCAAACGCTCAGTACGCACGGAGTCGGGGTCTTATACACCTCTCACTATATGGAAGAGATCGAAGCGGTCTGCCATCGCGTGGCCATCATGGACTATGGGCGTATGCTGCAGATGGGGACGCTGGATGAACTGCTCGACCGAACTCGAACCGAGCTTTCTATCAAAGTGGGAAGTTTGTCGCCGGCAGTGGTCACTCAGCTTCGGGAACGAGCACTGGTCCAAACCGATGAGGATGGATCGAACCGAATTGTCATTCGCGAGCGAACCGAATCCCACCAGCAGGTCCCTCCGCGAGCATTGCGGTCTGTTCTGGATCTGCTCGCAGAGGCAAACGTCGCTCTTTTAGGGATTGAAACGAACGAAACCAGTCTGGAAACGCTCTTTCTGCAACTGACAGGGCGTAAGTTGAGGGATTAAGTAAGTTGAGGGATTAAATGGGCGTCTGGGAAATCACCGTGAAAGATCTCCGCTTGATTCTGAAGGATCGGGGGGCGTTGTATACACTGCTGGCTCTGCCGGTCGTATTCATCGCGATCCTGGGGATGTCGACGGGCCAATTGATTACGACTCACGAAGTATCGAAGCTACTCAAAATCGGTGTCGTGATTGAAAGCACCGAACCGGTTGCCCAGGACGTTTATCGAAGTTTGTCAGCCATCGGCGGCATCAAAACCGTGCGCATCAAGGACCAGCAGGAAGCCCGGTTGTGGCTTCAGGATGGTCGCAGCAGTGTCATTGTGATCCTCGGCAAGGATTTCGATCAGAAGGTGGACGAGCTGGCCTTGCGTGACATCTTCAACATGGAACACGGCAAGCTCTCGCACGGGGTTTCCGCACTGGATGTTCAGGTGCAAAGTGGAATGGAATTTGTGGGTGTGTCGGAATTGGTGGAATACGTCGTCTTGTCTGCGGTACTGCGTGTCGTCGCGCCCCAAGTGGCACGGCATAGCACGCTCTTGCGACGGACGATCGATCGCATGATGGATGAAGAGGACGAATCGTCCGACGCGTTGGCCGCGATCCTCCCGCCACCTCCGTCACCCGTGAAGGCCGGTCCCAGCATCATTTATCAGACACTTGTTCCGGCATTCATGGTGATGTTTGCATTCTTCCTGATCAACATCATGGCCAGTTCGTTTATCAACGAACGAAAACTGGGGACACTTCGGCGCCTGCAGTGTTCGCCCATCAGCCCCGTTCAATTATTGTGGGGTAAGACCCTTCCCTTTTTATTCGTGTCGATCTTGCAAAGCCTGATTTTGTTCGCTTCCGGAAAGTTGATGTTTGGGATGTCCTGGGGGAGTTACCCGTTGATGCTGTTGCCTGTGATTGCCATGACATCGGTCTCGGCCACCGGGCTGGGATTACTCCTGGCAACGATTGTCCGGACCGAATCGCAGGTCGCCTCGTATGCCACGTTTCTGGTCATCGTACTGGCGGGAATCAGTGGCTGCTATATGCCGCGCGCGTGGTTGCCGGTCTTCATGCAAAACGTCAGTTTGGCAACGCCGCATGCCTGGGCTTTGATCGCCTACCAGGAACTGCTCACGCATGAACGGCCTCAGTTGAGTCTTGTGATCGAATGCTGCGTTATGCTGGCTGCGTTTGGAGTGGTCTCGTTTGCGATTGGTTGCCTGCGATTTCGCAGACGAGAATACAGCCAGTGATCCACTGAAACAGACGATAGGATGTCGCAGAAATTCCGGTGACGATTTCCTGCGAGGGGGTTTTCTCGGGGACCGCGTCGAGGCGTTGAATTTCGGCTCACGTGTTTTTCTGGGGATCCTATTCTGGCGATACCAGGATGCGTGACTTTACACGCGATGCAGCTTGGCTGCAGAGTGGATGGACTCGATAAACCCTGTACGAAACGAGCGATGAACGTGCGAAGAATCAACCGCATGAGAGTCTGGTTGTTCCCTTGGTGGGCGAAACAGCGATTATGGTGGCACATCACTTCGTGGGGCGTGTTAGCCTCCGCGATCGTATGGACCCCGTTTGATCCAGAGACTCCGTCAATCGGCTTGCTCCTTCCGGGAAGACTCATAAGGGGGACACTCATTCAGGGAAAAACAGAGGGACATTCGGATCACGATCGTCTCGAACTTCCTCAGCCGGGATTTGACGGCGGATCAGCGCCGCGTCTGCGGATTGCCATCGCCAGCGTGAACCAAGTCGAAGAGAAACTGAAATGGCTGATTCAATTGAGCCCCAATCCTCGTCTGCAGAAGCAATGGAAGAAACTGAATCAGGACCTGATTGAAGCCTTCACCGATGGTGTCGACAAGAGTGAGCCGATCGCGGTGGACATGGTCTTTTCCCAAGGCGAACTTTCGTACGATTATCGGGTTCCGATTACGGATCTGACCGGTGAGAAGAATGGATTTCTGGCGGGACTTCGTGGGCGAGATTTGAAAGTCAAGAAGACGGGTGAGGGGCGGTACGAGATCCTGGAAAAAGGCCAAAAGCCTGCCCACTTGCTGTTTGAAAAAAATAAGGCCTGGATTACGACGGGGCAAAGTCCACTCCCCGACAGGGCACCGCTGGCCACTCGGGATTTGATGCCGAGCCTTGCATTAAAACAGGACATTGTCGCCGAGATTCGGAATGAGGTCGAGGGGATTCCTGTGCGGCGTTCGAGTTTCAAGCTCTTTCAAACGCAATCCGAGGAACGGACACGGCAGCGAAAAAAGGAAAGTCCGCACGCCTTCGCGCTGCGAAAAGCGATCATGAAGGCCACGCTGAACGAAGCGGAACGATTTCTGGTGGAATCACAACGGATGCAGGCGAGTTGGATGATCAATACCTCAAGCCCCCAGCAATTCGGACGGGGTGAAGTTTCGCTTACAGCATTACCGGGAACGGATCTGCTGAGGACGATTCTCGAGTGTGCTTCGACGCCGAGTCACTTTGCCAATGTGCTGTTGCACGAGAATCCGATTGTTGTTCTCAAGTCGGCACTTCCGCTGGATACCAACCGAGTGGGGTGGTTGAAAGAGATTCGTGGTTTGCTACGGCCGATCCTGGACGAGGCAATCCAACGCCGTTTTCCTGAACAGACGAATCCCCAGCGAGAATCCCTCGTCCACGGGTTGATTTCTCTGATGAATCTGATCGGGGTCGAGGGACACCGGGTTGATGTTTTTGCGGAACTATTCGAATCCCCCGCCAACAAGCGAGTTTTCGTCGCTGGTGTGGGGGCCACTGATGGCAAGCAAGTCGACGAAATCCTCAAGAAACTACAAGTGGCTTGGCCAGAATGGCAAATTCAGTTCGACGCCCACCAAGTCGCCGGGATCAGGATTCATCACGTCACGATCGCGGGTCAAGCGGTCGCCGATTTTCAAAGTCTCTTCCCAGGCGAAAGGGATTTTTATCTTGGGATTGGGGCAAATACCCTCTGGGGCGCCGCCGGAACAGATTCGCTGAGTCACTTGAAAACCGCCATTGAACAGGCCGCTCAGGCCGCTCCTGAAAACGTGGATCCGGCCCTGTTGAGTTATCAGGTTCACATGGGCAAGCTGACCAAATTACTTGATTCCGTGCAAAAACAGCTTTCCTCACGCAGTGTGGTCCTCACGCAAGAAGAGCGTCAAACGCGAAAAGAGATGGAAACCTATCTCAGACTGGCCCGCGAAACGATGACCGGCTGTGACTCATTAACGCAAGGAGAGCTACGACGAGTCGACAGCAAGATCGAAGGCCATGCCGAGGTGAACGAATGCGTGCTCACGTACATCGGCTCGATCCTTGCGACGGTGATGCAAGAATTAGAGTAACCCGGCCATCGAAACCGTGTCATGCAAGCGAGACCGCTTCTTTAATCACTTCGAATGTTGCTGGCGATTGTATTTCAGCAACAGGGGTTCGATCACCTCGGCCGGAACGAACTCGTTCAACTTCCCGGCAGCGCTTCCCACTGCCAATTGGGCAATTTGTTTGATCAGGGTACTCGACACGTGTGTGTAGCGTTCACTGGCCATCAAGAACAGGGTATCAATCTCAGGGTCCAGGGCTCGGTTTGCCAAGGTCATCGTGAATTCGGTCTCGATGTCCGAGAGCGTGCGGACTCCCCGTAACAGGACGCGGGCACCGCATTGGCGAATGAATTCGACCGTCAGCCCCTCAAAACACCGGACCTCGACATTTTTCAGCGAAGCTAAGACCGAGCGGGTGAGTGACAGTCGTTCTTCGGGGGTGAACAGCGGATTTTTGTCCGGGTTAATCCCGATCCCCACCGTCAGCCGATCGAAAACAATCGATCCACGACGAATAATATCGACATGGCCAAGTGTTAAAGGATCGAAGCTTCCGACGTAGACGGCATGATGAGAACTGAGAGGTGTCGGCATTACGAAGATTCCTGAAGGGATCCGGTGGCACTCGCCTTGTTCGAGCAGACATTTCTTGCGGTAAAACGACGAGGTGACCAGGGATTCGGACCAGCCTCAGAGAAATTTACGGGGTAGGATTAGGGGCTTCGATAGGGATTCGTGTCGGTCTCGAGGGAATTGAAAGCACTCGCAGTGTCTGTCGGCAGCGACTCGACGGAATGCAGGTTCGAGGAGGGGAACTCGGGGCTGACCAGATCCGGCTCGATGATCGACATCGTCATCCAACGACCGCTTAAAAAACGTGTCAGGAAGAGAAAACCGAGCGCGATCACATAGACCGAGCACCAGATCCAGCTCCAGAACAGGCTCGGTTCGTACCATCGCCAAGTCAGGTAGGTTGGGATCACGAGCAGCCCCCAGGCACAGGCACAGGTGGCGAACATGGAAAAGATGGTATCACCTGCGGCCCGAACGGCGGAACCAAAAATAATGGCCATGGCATCAAAAAACGAATAGAGGGCGACGAATCGGAGCAGGACAACGACCACCTGTTTGGTCCCCTCAAAATCTTCATCCTTGGCATACAGGGAATAGGGGATTAACAAGAGTTGCGGAAACAGCACATAAATGATCCCGCAAAACAGCATGATTCCGCCGCCAAACACGAAACCCTTCCAGGTTGAGATCGCCGCCAGTTCAGGACGCCCTTCACCGATCCGCTGACCAACCAACGTCGAGACCGCAATTCCCACCCCAATGACGGGGGTGAAAGCGAGTGTATTCAGGTTGAAGGCGATGTTGGTGGCAGCAAGTTCGTTCGGACCGATCCAGCCGATAATCATGATGAACGCAGTGAATCCCGCCACATCCAGAAACATTTGTACGCCGCTGGGGCCACCAAACCGAAAAAGATCTCGCATCAGCCGCCATTCAAAGCGGTAATGCCGACCAAACTGATAGGGGCCACGAAAGGACTCACGCGTTAACAGGATGGCATAGCAGACGATGGCATAGACGTTGGCCAGATTGGTGGCGATCGCAGCCCCCGCGATCCCCATCTCGGGAAAGGGCCCGCGACCGAAAATCATGGCCCAGTCGAGTCCCGCGTTCACCAGCACTGACGAGGCGTTGACCGCCAGTACGACCATCGTTTGGCCGCGACCACTGAAAAAACACGAGAGTGCTGCCGGGAGCAGCGCTGACAGACCCCCAAAACAGAGCCAGCGAAAGTAGGTCGCTTCCTGATGCCAGACTGCAGGCGCGTGGCCGACCGCTTGGAAAATCTGTTCCGACCAGATCGCCGGCAGCATGATCAGCAATCCGCTGAACATGGCAAAATAGATTCCCTGCCAGACCGACGCAGAAACGCAGTCCGGTTTTTTGGCCCCTTCGTACTGAGCGACGAATGCGTTGAGGTACGAAATCACCCCAAACGGCAAGCTCAGACAAGACCAGAACAGGATGCCAGCGGGGAGTGCTGCGGCGACACTTTCCTTGGAGTACCAAGTGAGGTAAACCCGATCAACGACATGCATCATCGATTGGGTACTGGCACTCAAGACCATGGGGAGTGCGACCGCCAGTAACTCGCGATAGCTCCCAGCGGGCCAACGAGCGGTTCGATCATCAGAGGGGGGTGATTTCAGAGACAAGCAAATTCACCTGTAAAACTTCTGCCAACAGAACACTCCAGCTGCCGAAGTATGCAAGGAATTGGCAGCAACGGCAAGTCGTTGGATTCGGTTCCACCATTCCGCGATCAATTTGGTTTGCGACTCGGTTCTCGATCCGGCATGCTGTCACGGGGCTTTCAGGAAAATGGATGCCGGGGAAGCGGTCGCATCGAATCGGCAACGGTCTGAAAAAATCTGGCCCGCCGCTGGCGGTATCGCATTTGCTGAGCGGGTGGAAGACTTGGGATCGCAGGTGAATCGACCTGAGTATTGATGTCGAACTGGAATTTCGCCGGGTGAAGAAGACAATTGTGATGTCGACTGGTGTGATATCGACTGGCGAAAATTGAACCACTGCAGCGGAATTTGAATCAATGATGGAAAAACCGATGACACAACGAGTGGTGGCTCTGGTCCTTGCGGGAGGAAAGGGGAGTCGCCTGGAACCGTTAACGCGCGATCGCGCCAAACCCGCAGTCCCTTTTGGGGGTGCCTATCGAATTATCGATTTTACGCTCTCGAATTGCATCAACAGTGGCCTCAGGCAAATCCTGGTGCTGACACAATTCAAGTCTGCCAGCCTGGATCGCCACCTCAATCGAGGCTGGAATTTTCTCTGTCATCAACTACAGGAATACATTAATATTCTTCCGCCGCAGCAGCGACTTGATTCTCAGTGGTATCAGGGGACCGCAGACGCGGTCTACCAGAATATCTATTCGATCGAACAGGCCAACTCGGAATACATCGTCATCCTTTCTGGGGATCACATTTATAAGATGGATTATGCGGATCTGATTCAGGATCATATCCAGTCTCAAGCCGTCTTAACGATTGGGTGTATTCCCTGTTCCCTGAACGAAGGGCGTGAATTTGGCGTGATGCAAATCGATGAGGATCGCCGCATCATCGATTTTGAGGAAAAGCCTGAGAACCCGAAACCGATGCCCCGCGACCCGACGCGCTGTCTGGCCTCGATGGGAATCTATGTCTTCAACACGAAACTTCTGTTCGATCAACTTTGTCGAGACGCCACGGAGGAAGCAAGTGAGCATGATTTTGGGAAGAATATCATCCCCCGGCTGATTCACTCGCATCTCGTACGCGCCTATCCCTTTCAAGACAAGCGTACGGGGCGAAGTCATTACTGGCGGGACGTAGGGACGCTGGATGCGTTCTACGAGGCCAACATGGATCTGATTGCCGTCGAACCGGAGCTGAATCTGTACGATCGAACCTGGCCATTAAGGACTTATATCCCTCAAGAACCTCCGCCGAAGTTTGTGTTTTCCCAGACAGCCGGCGTCAGACCCCGCCTGGGCCAGGCGCTCGACAGCCTGGTCTGTTCCGGATCGATCCTGTCCGGGGGGACTGTCCGGCACTCGATCCTGGGATACCATGTGCGGATCAACAGTTGGGCGACGGTCGAGGATTCGATCCTGTTTGATGGCGTTGAAATTGGACGCAATTGTCGCATCCGGCGGGCGATCATCGACAAGCATGTCCGCCTGCCCGAAGGGTCGGAAGTCGGTTACAATCATGATCAGGATCGGGCTCAGGGTTATGTCGTGACCGATTCGGGGATCGTCGTTATCAGCAAGGCTGACGGATACCCATGAGCTTCCGTTTGATCCGTTTCCGTCTCAAGCGATTCTTGACAGACTAAAGACGACATTCCGTCTTTAGTCTGTTAGGATCTCGGCGGTTGAGTCGCCTTCAGCCCCCGTATCGGGTTTGGGGTC
>JBIKZJ010000262.1:0-9015 GCA_044354755.1 Schlesneria sp.
CTGGAAAAACTTCGGATTCGCTGAGTGACTGGCGTTGAGGTGTACGGAAATATTTTAAATGGGTTGGTTTTGAACGGTTGTTTGGTTCACGACGGAGCCTCATCACGCGGGAGCGATGATGGCTACGTTGGGACGCCGCAAGCGGCTTTGATCCGGCGAAAGTCGTCAACGATCGGGGTAGGAAGGATTGATTACATTCAGTTCCCTCTCCCTCCGAACCGTACCGAACCAGCGGTTCTCCCGCATACGGATCTCCGTTCAGTGGGGTTCCCGAAAAAGGGGACAGGGACCGCGGACGGAGCCAGTCCCCCTTTTCGAAAATTCCGTTTTCAGAATCTTGTAATTTCGTCTCGTCCGATTCGTGCGATTCGTTTTATTCGTGGTTCACCATCTTCGCATTTTTTGCAAAGGATGTGATTCACGAATCGAATGCCGTCTTCCATGGACATTCGAACGGGAGTATTCGACGATACATAACGTCGCTCGTTACTGTCTGAAATCATTACACCGCAACACGGTCATCGAATTCTCTACCTCGGAAACTCCATGGACTCCCCTTCCGCTGACTTTCCTGCTGCAAATGGATCACCGCTCGATTCAATGCAAGTCGATCGACCCACCCCACCGCGTGGCTCGGTCTGGCTCGCCTGGCTAGTCATTCTGGCAACAATTGGTGTCATCCTGTTTCCGGGATTGCCGCAACAGAAACTCGAAGCGGTCGACCCCTCGATCATCCTGCTCGAAATTCAGGCCCGGTATCTCGTCGGTGCCTCGACCGTCTCGGTTGACGGAAAAGAACAACTGAAAAACCAGCTCGCACCGGTCTTTGGCAAAGGATCCTTACGCCAGCGGCTGATCGGTGCGGTGCTGCTCGGTGAACTGATGGGTCCGGGCGAGGCGGCCACGTCGCTGAGCGACCTCGAGCAGCAAGTTCAGGACGGGCGCTTGACCGTGGACCAAGAGGACGACCGAACAGCCCTCGGCCTGCTTCAACAGATCCAGGCGGGGTTGATTGCGCAAACTCCCTTGAGTGATTCACTGTCGGACGAGGAAGTCGCGACGGGCCGAGCACTGCTGGCCAAACGACTCGGCTGGGTCGGAAAATTGGCTTACTTACCACCAGGAAGTCCGGAGCGAGCCGAACGCGAACAGTTGCTGGCCCATGCGCAGCGGACTTTGTTCGTGATGGTTGGTGCTTTTGGGTTGGCTGCCGTCGCTGCCGCTGTCGGATTTCTCTTGCAGATCCTCTGGTGGGTTTTTGCCGCTTCGGGACGACTCAAAAGTGGTATTCCACCGCTGTTAGGAGACGGCGCCATCTATGCCGAAACGTTTGCCGCCTGGATGGTGTTATTCGTGGTCCTGAATCTGGCCTTGATGTACTTGCCACTGCCAAAATGGGGACTGGTCTGGGTCCTGATTCCCCAGATTGGCAGTCTGGGAGCACTCGCCTGGCCCCTGTTTCGTGGGCTGCGGTGGAGTGATGTTCGCCAGGATCTCGGCCTGACACTGGGAGAACAACCGTGGTCGATTCCGTTCATCGGCGTGGGTGCCTATCTCAGCGCCCTCCCCGTGCTGGGGCTGGCGATGGTTGTCACCGCACTTTTGATGGCTTTCATGAGTCAGTTCGTGGGGAATGGAGAGGCCGCCGCAACACCCATTCATCCGATTGTCGAGCCGATCCTGCGCGGCAATTGGACGCTGCGGCTGCAATTGCTGTTTGTTGCCGTCTTCGCCGCTGTTCCTGAAGAAATCATGTTTCGGGGTGCCCTGTATCGACACCTGCGTGAGGCAAAAACCCAATTGGGCTACGTTGGTGGTGTGGCATTCGCCGCGATCCTCAGCAGCTTTGTGTTCGCGGTCATTCACCCGCAGGGACTGTTTGGCATCCCGATCCTCATGAGCCTGGCGATCGTCTTTGCCCTGGTCCGTGAATGGCGAGGCTCGATCTATCCCGTCATGATCACCCATGCACTCGTTAATGCCGGGACCAGCACCCTGTTGTTACTGATTGCCGATTGACACGCTTTACCTGCTGTGACCCGCTGCTTCCGCTGCCTCTGGGCTCATCTGTTGATCACCCTGCAAAGCAGCGGAAACCTTGATTCCTTACGAAAGGCATTTCGATGACAGCTCGATCATTCGTGTTGTTCTTCACCGCTTTGCTGGCCGCCAACATCCCGATGACACCGGTAAAGGCCGAGCATGATGGCAAGGTGCAAATCCTGCTCTTGGGTGACAGCACCACGGAAGGGAGTGTTCCCCGGCGACATCTCCCCAAGGGGCCCCATCTGGAAGATGTGATCCGCGAATTACTCGCTGCAGAAAAAGACCTGCCCCCTACGAACGTGATCAATCTGGGGCTGAGCGGCGAGTATGTCCGGCGGCTGCTCGATTCCGGCCGTTACGAAAAAGAAGCCTCGAAACTGCCGGGTCTCGACTATGTTCTGATTCGCTATGGCTTGAACGACAACGCCTATCGAGAAAATCTGGCCGAGAATTTTCCCAAGGATTATCACGAGCTCATCGGTCGGCTGAAGATCAATCATCCCCAGGCAACAATCATCGTCATGACGGTCATTCCCTACGGCGACGAAGCGACCTCGACCCGATTAAATCAACTGAATCGACAGGTTGCCGAAGCGGAAGGGCTGACGTTATTTGATATTTATCCCCGATATGCTGAGGAGCTCAAACGAGGCCCGGATATGCTCAATTATCGTCGTTATCCGCTGGAGAAAATTCCCGAAAACCGACGGGAATTCGTCACACTATTTCTCGCCCCCGGGCAACCCGGTACGGTCGAAGTCATGGATAATCGACTCGACGCTCATTTCGGGCATCTTCCCGGCTGGTTCGGTGATCGGCATCCGAATCTGGCGGGATACCATGTGATCGGAGATGAAACGGCCAAGTTTCTGACCCCCCTGATTCGTGAGCAATTTGGGAAACCGTAACTTGGGTGACGGCGAGCACTGGCTGTGTCCATTAGCGGTGGCTGTCACTAGAGGAATTCTCCGTCTGCGTGTAGCCTTGAAGGCCCTGTAACGCGCTTGGTCTATCGGAATTGATTGAAAAAAGGAGTTTGATTCATGTCGAGGCAATGGATGATCGTCGGTCTGACGATGCTGGGTTTGGCGATCCGGAGCGCGCAAGCGGTCGAGCCCCGAAAGATCGGTTCGGTCGAGGGACTCACCGAATACCAGCTCGATAACGGGCTGAAAGTGGTGCTTTTCCCTGAACCGTCGAAAGACAAGATCACCGTCAATATGACCGTGCTCGTCGGTTCGCGGCACGAGGGATACGGCGAAGCGGGAATGGCACACTTGCTGGAACACATGCTGTTCAAGCCGACCGCCGGACATCCCCGCCCTGATCAGGACTTGCAGTCGCGTGGAGCCGACTACAACGGCACAACCTGGGTCGATCGCACAAATTACTACGAGACCATGCCCGCCGGTGACGACAATCTGGAATGGGCGATCGGGTACGAAGCCGATCGCCTGGTGAATTGCCCCATCAAGGGAGAAGAACTCGCCAGCGAAATGACCGTGGTGCGAAATGAATTCGAGATGGGAGAAAACAACCCCAAAGCGGTGCTCGAACAACGAATGATGGCTGCCGCTTACGAGTGGCATAATTACGGCAAATCGACCATCGGTAATCGCGCCGACATTGAACGAGTTCCCGTCGATAATCTGCGTGCCTTTTACAAAAAGTTTTATCGACCCGATAACGTGATTCTGTTCATCGGCGGTCGCCTGGACGAAGCCAAGACCCTAGCGATGGTTCAAAAACACTTTAGTCCGATTGCGCGGCCCGAGGAACCGATTCGTTCCACCTACACCGAAGAGCCCGCTCAGGACGGAGAACGAGTCATCACGTTGCGCCGCGTTGGCAGCGTTGCTGTCGCCGGTGTTGCCTATCACATTCCTGCTTCTGCGGATCAAGAGTTTCCTGCCGTTGCCATTCTGGAAGCGATCCTGACCGCCGACAAGACGGGGCGATTGTACAAGTCGCTGGTGGAGCGGCGTCGTGCGGCCAAGGTACAGGGAATGGCTTATGCCTGGCACGATCCGGGGGCAATCTTCATCACCGCCGAAGTCGCTGCGGGGAATGAACCGAACGGAGTCGTCGAGGGGATGCTGGACACTATCGAAGAGGTCGTCACAACAGGGATTACCGAGACAGAGCTGGTTCGAGCCAAACAGCAGTTTCGGAAATATCTCGATCAGGTCCTGGCCGATACCCCGAAACTTCTGGTCGAGCTGTCAGATTCGGCGGCAGCAGGAGATTGGCGATTATTCTTTCTCAATCGTGACCGTCTCGAAAACGTTTCAGTCGACGATGTGAATGCCGTTGCCAAAAAATATCTCCAAGCAACCAACCGCACGGTCGGGGTGTATCTCCCCACGCAGCAGCCACAGCGAACGCCTGTCGCGGCCGCACCCGATGTCGCCAAGCTGGTCAAAGATTATACCGGCCGGCCCGAGTACTCGGTCGGTGAAGTCTTTGATGTCTCGCCCGCAGCAATTGAATCCCGCGTCAAACGGACCACGATCGAAGGGGTGAAGGTCGCGATGCTCCCGAAAAAGAATCGGGGAAGAATCGTCTCGTTGCAACTACGATTGCGGTACGGTACAGCGAAAACATTATTCGGTCAGACTCAGGCGTGCGAGTTTATGCCGACGCTGATGACACGGGGGACACGAGAACTGACCAGCGAGCAGCTCGCCGATCAACTGGACGAACTGCAAAGCACGCTGGCAGCCAGCGGCGGGGCCGGCGAGGCCACGTTCGTGATTCAGTCGAAACGAGAGAATCTGACTGCTGTGATCGGTGTCTTGCGGCAGGTGCTGCGAGAACCGGTCTTCCCGGTGTCGGAACTCGAAATCCTACAGCAACGCCGCGTCTCCGAATTGCAGGAACAAACCTCAGAGCCCCAAGCATTGGCTCCACGGATCATCTCGCAAAAAATGAATCCTTATCCGGTGGGGGATGTGCGTCATCAGCCAAGTCTGGTCGAGGAATTGAAACAGCTGCAAGGGGTCGAGTTGGCCAGCGTCAAGAAGATTTATGCCGATTTTCTTTCCGCCCAAGCGGGGGAACTGGTGATCGTCGGCGACTTTGACGCTGACGCCACCCAGAAGGCCTTGACCAGCGCACTCGGTGGCTGGAAAACCAAAATGCCGTACGAACGGATTTCCCGAACGGCCGATCAACCCCCGAAACCCGAGATGATCCGGATCAATACCCCCGACAAGGCCAACGCCATGTATTTTGCGGGATTGCTATTGGCCCTACGGGACGATCACCCGGATTATCCCGCCTTGGTGATTGGAAACGAAGTCTTAGGGGGAAGCGGCTTTGCCTCACGACTGATGAGTCGGATCCGCGAGAAAGAAGGGTTGTCGTATGGGGTCATGTCTTCGTTCCGGGCCAGTCCTTTGGACCAGCGGGCCACGTTTTCGATGATGGCCATCTGTAATCCCGAGAACGCCGAAAAAGTCGTGGCGCTGGCTCGTGAAGAGATCGAACGATTGGTTAAAGACGGAGTTTCCTCTGACGAGTTATCCGATGCACAGCAGGGCTGGATTAAGGGGAGCGAGGCGGATCGGGGGGACGACGGGAAGTTGGCGGCGATGCTCGCGAATGGATTATTTGCGGGAAGAACACTGGATTACCAGGCAAAACTCGAAGCCAAAGTGAAGGGATTAACACCCCGTGACATCAAGCAGGCATTGCAGCAGCATCTGGATGCCGCAAAACTGGTCAACGCAGTGGCCGGTGACCTCAAGCCTTAGCCGTGTGTTGAAAAAGGGGGACAGGGACCTCGTACTGCGTATCATTCAAGTGAATGATTGATTTCGGTCGGAGTCAGTCCCCGGTTTTCACGTTTTGCAACAGACGGTTAGGCTCCGCCACGAGTTCATCGAGAGAAAAGGGACACCGACAGCGTTCGGTGTCACCTTTCTCTACGGAAGTGTGTCAAGTTGCTTTGCGAGTTGAATGAGTTGTGTCACGTTGTGATTCGCATTTAATGCAACTATGTTTGTCCCAGGGTGAAGCTTTTTGAAAACACGAAATATCTCATCAATGAACCCCTGTCCGACAAACTCCACATCTTTGAAGTCGAGCATCACCTCGCTGAATCGGTCAACTCGCGACAACACACGTTTCGCTTGAGATCGAGAAACCAGAGATTCCTTACCAAATTGCACTAGCTTTAACGGCACATGCGTCTTATGGAAACCTAAATCATGCTCTCCGTTTAGGTCGCTGCAAAACTTATCGTAAACGTCTTTCGGTGAGACCGTCGAATCAATATTAACGGTCAACTGAACGTAAGTACCATTCATCTCTGAATCAATATCGACCAGCCAATCATCGCTATCCAAATGATGCACAAAATACAGTTTACCAGACCATAGTTTAAAGCGATTAACCATTCTGGATGAGAAGAAAATGCCGTATCCAGAATGTTGATCCGGCGACGTCGTTAACCGGCCTTTGCTCAACTCAACAATTGCCTGTCGCTCGTCTGCAAGATTAAATGCTCTCTGCACGTTTTTAAAAACGCCGACACCAAAATCGCGAATTGTAATCTGCACGAAAGCGATATTTCTCTCAACCGTCAATTGTACCGCGTCGCTCTCGCTGTGATCGATGACGTTGTTGAGCATCTCTGACGCGGTGATGTTCAATACGTTCATTACGTTTTCTGGAACGCCTGACAAATGCGGAGATATTGATTGTTCCCAAATACTGTCTTCCGAATTTCCTTTGACGTTGATTTTTTGATTCTCATTCACGAGAGCGGTCGGGTAGTACCGCATCGCCCTCGTGTTACCACTTAAATGCACCAATCCTTCTTTAACCATCAGGGCGATATGGCGTCTGGCCGACTGTGTACTCAGTTCAAAATGCTTGGCGACAAGTCCGGCAAGGTCACCGGAATGGCCTATGATATGGCTCGCGATGAACTTCCTGATCTCTTCTGTTCTCGAACGCATCGCCATTTCAATCACCGATTTCGGGTATCGTTCATGATCTCGCCACGCGTTTCATATCACATTCCGTCAGTGATTGCAACGTTTTCATGGAATATTGCAACATTCAAAACACGGTTTTGGGGATGTTTTTCAACTTAAGATATTGCCAATATTTGAGTTGCAATTGCAACAGTTACGGAGATCGGCCCGCGTCTTGGATGGCATAACTGCTTGATTACCATAGCGGCTTGGATCGACATGTTTGAAAAGTGCGCTTGCCGCGAAATCGGCAAATCCCGTGACCCGCAAGACCCGTACAGAACCGAGGGGGATGGCGGACCAACACAAAGCTGGGAAAGCACCGTGTTATTCGTGTTATTCGTGGTCCCGCAGGGGAATCCTGGTTTTCTCTCTGCAACGGATCCCCTTCACGGGACGGTCCATGCCAAGTCCGCATGGCCGAGATCGCGATTACTACGAACATCACCGGGGGGATGATGTTCGTGTCAGCCGTGATTCGTAGCCTGCCCCTTGAAAGATTTGTTCCGTCCGCCGGAATGCGGCCTCGTCGGCGTTGAAGAGCGTGACATGCCGGGGCGCGAGCAGTCCGAGGGTGTCGGGGATATCCAGCACTCGCAGAACATTTAAGAGTGTCGGACCTTCGCGATGCGATGTCGGGGGTTCGACGAGCAGCACCTCGCTGATACTGGATTCGAACAACGCGGCATAAGCACCGAGCACACCAGCGGCACCACGCCCCGCCACGCCGATTGTCAGTTCGTTTCCTTCCGCTTCGTGCAGCCAACGGGCGACCGACTGAATGTCATACACCCGTCCGGCATCGACAGTCCGACCGACGAGTGCATGAGCCCGCTCGACATAGTTCGGGGGATTGGCCTGGGTCCAGGCGAGTGATGTGCCGCAGCCACGGGGACTGATGGTCACCGTCGATTGACCAGCCAGAGCAGTCTTGCTGACCCAGGCGGGGAGCGTTGCCTCGGGTTCATCGGGATTTAAAATCACCAGCCATAAGCGTTCGCGATGCTCGGCAGAACGGGGAAGTTTTTGCGGAGCCTCGTGTCGGCGGGCCAGGACCAGGATTTCGTCATCGGTGCCGAGGACCAGTTGACCATCAGGACGCTGGTCGCGAATCACGGCGGCAGGGACCTGATCAGGCCATTCCCGGAACACTGTTGCCTCCAGGCGTTCGGTCAGCGTTTTTGACCAAGTGAGATATTCGGCATGTGTACGAGGTGGCACCGGTTTTCCGAGGGAGACAAACGTTTCGTCAATGCTGGCATTCAGGCTGTCAGCGGGAAGATCCTGATCTTCTGGAAAGACTCGTAGACGCTGGCCGTCAATCACGGGTTGTACGGGCTCGTGAACTTCGCGGTTGTCCCCCTTTAAGTGTCGGTTGATCCAGCGATAGGCCATGAGCCGCAGCTCGACGTTGTCGGCATGCCCACCGGGGGTGATACCGATGTCGAATAAGTCTCCGGGTTTCTTTTCGTACCAGCGGTAAAGTTGGGCAAGGCGTTCTCGAATTCGTTCGTTGGCGGGCATAGGGAAGATCGGGTCATATCCCGAGTTTTCGAACAACATAGGTCGGGGGGCGATCAAAGCAGCGATCGTGGTCCATTCCCAGCGATACGTGTTATAGAGGAACATACAATCGCAATGGCCGTTGCAGACCTTGTCATCCACGTAGCTTTGCAGGTCACTCATCCCACTGACAGGGACACAGACGTTGACCCGCTCATCAGCGGCCGCAATCCAGAACGTGGCAGCGCCACCACCACTGATTCCCGTAACCGCCAGTTTGTCCGGATCGACATCCGGCCTTGAGACCAGATAGTCAATCGCTCGAACCCCGTTCCAGCATTCGACCCCTGCGGGGGTGTAACCCGCCGACTGCCACCACCAGCGTTGTTTGTTATAGGTTCCATGGTGGGTGCCGGCGAGTTCTCCCAGTTGCAGGGTATCGATGATCAGGCAGACATACCCATTGGCTGCGAACCACAACCCA
>JBIKZJ010000224.1:0-10336 GCA_044354755.1 Schlesneria sp.
ACCGACAAAAAATCGGCCAACTCGAACGGTTTCACCAAATATTCGAAGGCACCTCGACTCATCGCATCGACGACCGTCTGCAAATCCCCAAAAGCCGTCATCACAACAATCGGTGCTGTCGGCAACTGTTTGCGAAATTCGGGAATCGCGGTGAGCCCATCCTGGCCCGGTAATCGCACATCCACCACGATCACATCGGGCGTAAAGCCCGCCAGAATCTTGTTCGCTCGTTCGATCGAGGCTGCAACCTGGACCTCATACCCTTGATCCGTCAGCCGTTCTTTCAGGCTCCAGCAGATCGCCGGTTCATCATCAATGATCAGGATTCGCGGCATCGTCAAACCCCTGTTCTCGTGGCAGCCGACATTGGCAATTTCAATTCAAATCGGGTCCGCCCATCACTACGGCTCCAGGTTAAGGTCCCATGATGCGTCCGGGCAACGGTCGCAGCCACGGTCAGTCCGAGCCCGATCCCTTCGGGCTTCGAGGTGACGAACGACTCGAAAAGCGACTCTTCCAATTCCGCCGGAGGCCCTGATCCATCGTCTTCGACAATCAGTCTGCACTGCATGGCATCAGAATTCAATGTTGCGTCAGACTTCAACACTAACCAGACCTGGCCTCCTGCCCCCGCAGCATCGATCGCATTCAGCGCAAGATTCAGGAATGCCGCACGTAACCCATCGGTAAATCCGATCACCGATAGCGGCGGATCCTCGACCAATACGGTCAGTTCAATCTGTTGATGTTCACAAGACAACGAGACCAGATCGCGAACGGTCATCACGATCAGCCTGAGATCAACGACTCCAGGTGGCCTTGCATCACTTTTGCCGAGCGAAAGTAGCCCCTGCACCTCTTCTTCGACCAGCGCCAATTGATTCCTCGCCACAATCAGACTCGAGTCGGCGACCTGATGACAGCGGCTTTCGTGCAACTGAATGGCAAGCTTGGCACCGGCAATCCCATTTCGTAACTGGTGACCAATTCCGGCCGTCAATTGCGCTACCAACCGCGTACGCTCACCTTGAATCAATTGTTCGCGCATCGCCCGCAATTGACGACTCATCGAATTGATGCTCTGAACCAGTCGGGATAACTCGTCATCAACGTGACCCCCAGACAGTTCGAGTCCAAAATCGCCTTGAGCGATCGTTTCCACATGTTTTTCCAGCAAATGGATCCGGCGCGCCCAACTCGCGGAAATTGCCAGCGTCAGGGGGATCGAAACCAGGATTGTGGCGAGCCCGACAGCGAGTGGTGGCCAAATGGCATCTCGACTCGCTTTTCGCATCGAGTGATCCGGAGTCAGAATCGCCAATCGCTGTGTCGGAAATCCACGAATGCGACAGACTCGAACCAGGTAACTATTGCCACCCAGCGTTTGCCGGCGGGGGGGACCTTGTTGTTCCGCCGCGGAGTCTTCCGCAAATTCGTATGCCGAGAGATCCGCAAGCGGCAGCGTTCCGACGACGACTCGCCGTTCGGCGGTATCCCAGACGACGAGTTCATCTCCGGTCAATTGTCGCAATTTTTCAATCACAGTCTGCGTGACCGGAAAACTCGACTCTTCCAACACTCCGATAATCTGCCGTTGTCGGGCTTCGAGGGCTGTCCGATTCCGCGTCGACATCCACCAAGCGGAAAAAATCGCATTCGCGGCAATGGCGACAAGCAACAGCCCCATCAAAGGCCACATGATCTGGTCATGAATCGGACGTTTCACGTGGTGGCCCTCATTCAAAACCCTGTGGGTACACTTCTTCAATGATGTGGGTGCGCAATGGGTGGGTGCGCTATTGGACGAAAGTCCCGTCGTCGACGAGTACCTTTTTATCCGGATACATGTCAATGATGGCGTTACTGAAAATCATGGTCGAAACATGGCCGTCAAGATAAAGGTAGTTTGCCGCCCCATTGTGACGTCGGTAAGCAACCCAAGGCTGAATGATATCGGTCCCCAGCCAGATGTCGTAATCATCCTGGCGGGGATCGTTGTCCGAGGGTGGCCTGAATGCCATTGCGTCGCGTTCGGAAAAGCAAACGAAATTGGATAAGCCGATCTCCACTTGAAACCGGGGCAATGTCCACAAACCGTATCGTCGGGTCTTGTGGCTGAGGAGTGAATTCATCACGTAACTGGTTCGCTGTTGAATCCCGTCCGGGCGACCGGTGTCGGGGTCGATGTACGGCGTCGGTACGGAAGTGTCGGACAGACATCGATAGATGCGGTTGGTCGCCACGTTGACACCCCTGTTTGCCACGGATTCATCGGACTCAGCCGCACTTCCGATAAAGGGCATGATTTTGTCGGCCCAGTAGATTTCCGCAAACGAATCCGCCGCACTTTCATGCGCAATCACGTCGGCATCATACGGATGGTGCAGGAAAAATCGTCCATTGTAGATCTCGAAATACTGATGGACCCCGAGCGCAATCTGTCGGAAATGAGACTGGCAATCCAGTTTTCGTGCCGCTTCGCGGGTCTGCTGCACTGCAGGTAACAATAATGCGACTAATGCTGCGATGATGGCCATCACCACCAGCAATTCGACGATCGTAAAACCACGGGATTTCACCGATCGAGACTCTGTTCGAGGCCGTTTCGCTGCATCACGTCTCATTTTTGCGAGCCACTGCGGGTTGAGAAATTGGTAGGGATCATGATGATAACGAGGATCTCTGGGCTTTGAAAACCAGGATTCCTGATGACGAGAAAAAACAATTCTCTCGTTTCATCAGGTGCGATCTCTGCAAAATCTGGGTACCATCTTGGGTGTGGAGAGTGAATTGAAATGGCCAGCACGCTGCCTGAATGGGCAAGGCGACCGCTGATGCAATGGTTGCGTTTTAACTTCTGCGTTGAACCCTCACGACAACATTTCACAATCATGTTGCTGGTCGTGGCGTTTTTTGTTGCGCTCGTTCCAATTCCCGTTGATTTGATTCGAGATGTCGCACAGAAAGATCTTTCACAACCGTTTCCTTGCCAGGATCGTCCCTGTGGATGTCGAAACGCCGACCAATGTCGGAAAAAATGCTGCTGTTTTACCCCACTCCAAAAGATGGCCTGGGGCAAGCGTCATGGGATAAAGAGTTTTGAGATCTCCTCGACCCTCACCCCCCCACCAAAAGCACTCTGCGAAGTCAAAAGGCTCCCCGTCCGTAAGGCACCCATCCGCATGGCCCCGATTGACACAGTACAGCCGGCTAGCCAGGGATGTTGCTCGGCAAAAACCGAACTCAAGCTGAGCCCGATCAAGGTGAACGCCGAGAAACCTCAGCGTACTGACGCGGTCAATCAACCTGCTGACATGGCAAAATCCACGCCACGCTTCCAAACCGTCATCGGCGTGTGTGCCCAGCAGTGTCAGGGTGTTGAACAATCTTTGACGGGCCTCCCCATCTTCATTCTCCCTTTGCCGATGACGCTTGAAATCCTGATCGAACCACGGGGTGAGCGGTTGATGATCGAGCCTATCCAACTTCTTTCCGCAGCAATTCAGCCTCCCGTTCCACCGCCAAGAGCGATCGCGGTTTGACTTTTCTCTATCGCAATCGTTCCAGGCTGCCGTAATCGTTCTCGGCTGCGCAGGCTTTGGCGGCGATAGAGTTGTGTTTGTGAAGAGTCTGAGGCCGATACGGCCTGACATCGCACGCTCACTTTTGGCCGCCGATTCGCTCTCCACAAGTGTGGATCAGTCCTTCAGGTGAGCGTGCCATTCCGAGCCGTCCCGTGTGACAGACTCTTGCTTCCCGCGTTCCCCATGGCTTACTCGATCGAGGTTCATGAAGATGTCTAGTTCCAGTCCACGAAGTCGTTTCCGCGGTTTCACATTAATTGAACTACTGGTCGTGATCGCGATCATTGCCGTACTCATCGCTCTTTTATTGCCTGCGGTGCAACAGGCGCGTGAGGCGGCACGTCGGACGCAGTGCAAAAACAATTTAAAGCAGTTTGGACTCGCGTTACATAACTACGAAAGTACGTTTACCATGTTTCCGATGGCAAGTGCACAGCTTGCCACCTCACAGGGCTTTTCGCCCCAAGCAAGGTTACTCCCTTATTTTGATCAGGCAAATCTGCAGTCACTCCTGGACTTTACCAAACCCGCCTTCACCGGCCCCTTTAATGCCCTGGTCCCCAACCCTGCGTTCACCAAAGCCTTTGCCACTCCGCTGAATTTGATGCTCTGCCCCAGTGACTCGGCCCCCACCCAGACTGCGGGCTATGGCGGATTCATTTACGCGGGGACAAATTACATGGTCAGTTATGGCAGTGGCACCGGAACAAATTACGACTTGCGCTGGGTGACCGACGGGATTGTCTATGTAAATTCCAGCGTTGGATTCAGCGGCGTGAGCGACGGAACATCCAATACGGTTTTTATGAGCGAGGCGATCCGCAGTATTGGAGCGACGGTGACCCTGCCCGCAGGGACCTTGCCACCCTTTAATTATCGCCTCACATTAAATGGGTCGACCGGTGTCAATTCCGCCTTGCAGCCAGTTCAAGGATTCGCACCCACCGGAGGTCCCTGGTCGGGCTTTGTCAATGAAGCAGGGATGATTTCCAATCCGGACTTATCTGTCGTCTGGCCCACGATGACGACCTGGCGCGGTCCTGCCGACGGCACGATGCGCGGGCGAGGGGTTTCGTGGGCCCATTCCGGAGCACTCAGCACGCTGACAAACGGCTACAATCCACCGAACAGCCGAACCCCGGACGTGGTGACCCATTTCACTGGTTTTTTCGGCCCCCGCAGCCTGCATACGGGGGGAGCCAACCTGTTAATGGGAGACGGTGCAGTCCGTTTTATTAGCGATAACATCAATACCGTCGTTCATCGCAATCTGCACAGCCGCAATGGTGGCGAAGTGATCAACGATTTTTAATTTTTCATCAGTCGTGATTCGCATCAGCGTCAAGAGATGGCCTAACAGACTGTTGAAAAACGGGGACTGGCTCCGACCCGAATCAGAAATCCACTTGAATAAGACACAGTGTGAGGTGCCTGTCCCCCCTTTTTCAACAGACTGCTAAGATCGAGTCCAAACGATAAAGACTTCCCAAAGATAAAGACTTCCATGAGCGAATTTACCGATCCCCCCACTTCTCAATGGCTGCCGAATTATCGGACCGTCTGGCGCTGGCATTTTTATGCAGGGATCTTCACGTTCCCCTTCGTCATGGTGCTGGCGATCTCGGGTTCGATCTATCTCTTCAAACCGCAGATTGAAGCCTGGATCGATCGCCCCTATGACAATTTGGAAATTCATCATCCGGCCCCGGTTGCCGAGCAGGTGCAGGCCGCTCTCAGCAGCGTTCCGGATTCGACCCCCAGCGGATACGAATTCCCCTCCACACCCAAATCGGCGGCGCGGGTCCTGGTCCGAAAGGAAGGGGAATCGACTCGGGTTTACGTCCACCCGGAAACGCTATCCATCCTGCATTCGGTCCCGGAAAACCAACGATTCATGAAGATCCTCTTTCGCTTGCATGGCGAATTACTCATGGGGGATCGCGGGTCGAATGTGGTTGAACTCGCCTCTTCATGGACAATCATCATGATCGTGTCAGGACTCTTTTTGTGGTGGCCCCGCAATGCAAAAGGATTGGGAGGTATCCTGTATCCGCGATGGAAAATGGGATCGCGGATCCTCTGGCGCGACCTGCATAGCGTCACGGGTGTCTGGATTTCAACACTGGCATTATTTCTGCTGATGTCGGGCTTACCCTGGGCGAAATTTTGGGGAAACTATTTGAAAACGATCCGTACCATGACGGGGACCGCCGTGGTGCAACAGGACTGGACCACAGGGAGCGAGCGTGCCGGTGGTGGTCCTCCGAAAACGATGGCCTCGAACGAGCATTCTGGCCATGGTGGCGGTGGAGGTCGCAGTAACGGTGTCATGCCCAAAGATCTGAAAAGCTTTGATCGCGTGGCGGCGGTCGTTGCTCCCTTGGCGCTACAACCCCCTGTCGTCATTGCCCCACCCGGCCGTGGGTCCGAGAATTGGACCGCCAAATCACAGACCCCGAACCGCCCCTACCGTGTGAATCTGGTGGTCAACGGCACCACCGGGGAAATCCTCCGTCGGGAAGATTTTCAGGACCGTCATTGGGTCGATCGTCTCGTGAATATCGGAATTGCCGCCCATGAAGGTCAACTCTTCGGCTGGCCAAACCAATTGCTCGGATTACTCACCGCCATGGGACTCGTCATGCTCTCGGTCAGTGGTGTCATCCTCTGGTGGAAGCGTCGCGACAAAGGGGTTCTCGGTGCCCCTCATCCCTCTATGAACGCCAAGTTCGCCTGGGGAACGGTCATCGTGGTGGTTTTATTCGGCCTGTACCTACCGCTGTTCGGGGGATCGCTGATACTGGTGATGCTGCTCGAAAAGCTGGTGCTGTCGCGCATTCCCGGGGTTCGACATTGGCTCGGCCTGAACGCCGCTCCACAGTAAACGCAGCCCACAGTGAAGGTGCCGGCAGCAAACGCAGCCCACAGCAAAGGTGCCGGCAGCAAAGGTGCCGGCAGCAAAGGTGCCGGCAGGATTGTGGCTCAGGCCGACGTTTGTGTTGAAAGCGGCTGCCGATAGAAAAACCGTTTGGTGAACTCCATCGCGACGCCATAAAACAGGCTGATGACCAGCACCAGTCCCAAGAGCGACCAGTGAGGAGCCTCGAACCCCAGTGCCTGATTGAACGGGGAGAAAGGTAAAGAGATCACGATGGCTCCGATGGTGAGCAGTGTGGTGGTCAAGAGCGGTCCGGGGCGGCTTTGAAAGCAGGGGCGTGGGGTTCGGACCAGCAGCATCAGGATCAGGCCGGTCAATGCCGATTCGATAAACCAGCCCGTCTGAAATTCGACTTCATTCGCCTGATAGCCATACAGCAGAATTCCGAACGTCAAAAAATCAAAAATCGAACCACTGAGCCCGAACACCAGCATGAACCGGAATATTAATGTCAGGTCCCAGCGCCGTGGGGACTGGATCAGTTCTGGATCCACCCGATCGGTTGCCAGCGTCATGGCCGGAAAATCGGCGAGCAGGTTGATCAGCAGAATTTGTGACGCTTGCAGCGGCAGAAAAGGCATGAACAGCCAGGCGATCGTCAGGCTGAACATGTAGCCAAAATTCCCGCTGATGCTGATGAAGACATATTTCAAGGTGTTCGCCAGAGTCCGTCGCCCCGCTTCGACCCCATCAATCAGTACGCTCAGATCTTGTCTCAGCAGTACAATCTGTGCGGCTTCCCGCGCGACATCGACCGCACCCGCGACCGAAATTCCGACATCGGCAGCGTGCAATGCGGGGGCATCATTGATCCCGTCACCCATGAAGCCCACAATATTTCCGGCGCGCTTCAGCGCCAGGATGATCCGTTCTTTCTGACTAGGTTCGACCTCGGCAAACAGATCAACCTCGACCGCCTGCCGGGTCAGTTCGGCATCGCTCAACGTGGCCATCTCACTCCCCGTCATCACGCGTGACTGCGTCAAGCCGACCTGACGGCTGATGGCTGCAGTCACGGCACGATTATCCCCCGTAATAATTTTCAGGCCGACACCCAGTCGTTCCAGTTCCCGGACCGTTTCCAACACCCCAGTTTTGGGGGGATCGAAAAAGACCAGCAACCCGATCAAGGTCATGTTCACTTCATCCTCAACGCTCAGGCGATCCATCGTGACCTCGCGCCGGGCAACCCCCAGCACGCGATATCCCTGATCACTCAGTTCATGGAACAGGCGATCGATCTGCTTACGCACGGTCTCGATGCCGACCGTCTCGATGCCGACCGTCTCGATGCCGACGGTTGCGGTCTCCCCGGTTTCACCCGCCGACGTTTCGACGTGCGAGCAGACCTCGAGAATTTTCCCCAGGGCCCCTTTGGTGAGGATCAAACGGGATGCCCCCTCCTCGACCAGCACGCTCAGGCGTTTACGCTGGAAGTCATAAGGAGCTTCGTTCAATTTGCGGACGGAACTCAAGTCGAATTCTCGATGTTTCCGGATCGCGCGGTCGATCGGGTTTTCAAACCCGGATTGCATCACGGCATTGATCGATGCGTATCGCAAGACTCGTTCACTGTCGTAGCCGGAAAGATCGGGGGTGGAATGGAGGTGCACGACCCCTGCGGTCAGGGTTCCGGTTTTATCCGAACAAAGCAAATTCATTCCCCCCAGATTTTCAATCGCCAGCAGTTTTTTGACGATCACCTGTGATCGAGCCATCGTTTTCGCCCCGTGCGCCAGGACGACATTCGTTATGGCCGGCAACAATTGCGGTGTCATCCCGACCGCCAGCGCCAGGGCAAACTTCAGCGACTCGATCAAGCGAAACCAGAATTCCTGGTCTGACGGGAGTACAAACACCTTGATGAAAAACGCGAGCGAGACAAAAACCAGCGTGATTCGGATCAGCAGGTTTCCGAAGTCGCGTAGTCCTCGTTCAAAACCGGTCTCAGGGGCCTGGTGTTCGAGTCGGGATGAGACCTGGCCGAACTCGGTATTTCGGCCCGTCTGGATCGCCATCGCCGTCGCCATCCCGCTCACGACATGTGTCCCGAGGAACAGCGAATTCGTCCGTTGGCTCAGGGGCGTTTCGGTCGCCAGCATTCCGGTCTGTTTCTCGACGGGATAGCTTTCGCCGGTTAAGGCCGCTTCATCGACGAACAAGTCTTTCGAGTCAATCAGGCGGCAATCACCAGGGATCAGCGATCCCGCAGTCAGACGGATTAGATCACCGGGGACGATCGAATCCATCCGGACTTCCACCGGTTTTCCGTCCCGCAAAACCGTGGTCTGCGTTTCGATTCCTTCGAGCAGGCGAGCCACGGCATCGTTGGCACTCCACTCCTGCCAGTATCCGAGCAATCCGCTGGCGACGAGGATAAACAGGATGATCAGACCATTGGTGGGATCTTCGAGTGCAAACGAGAGAAAGGCCGAACCAAACAAGAGCCAGATGACCGGGCTTTTGAACTGGTCAAATAGAATGGCTCCGCTTGTCCGTCGGCGGGCCACCAGACGCGTTGCGGAAAATTGTGACAGGCGTGATTGTGCAACGGAACCGGATAAACCGACTGGCGACGTTTCCAGTTGATCGAACAATTGATCGACCGGAACACTCCAAAAACGGGCAGGTGATTCCATCAACGCCACAACCTTCTTGAAAGTCACACGAAACCAATTGGCACCAATTGGCGACAGGTCATTGTTGATGCTACCGAATATCGAAAAGTCCTGCGCGGGTGTACGCAAACCGAGAATCACCTGCTCATGCGGGTCAACCCAACGTGGCACCGGCATCCTGCCGGTGCACAGCACGAAAACCCAGGAATCACCTGATCATGCGGGCAGCCCAACGTGGCACCGGCATCCTGCCGGTGGCGATTACGCAAACCCAGGAATCATGTTATCATGATTGGGATGATCTGTGGACGGTCATGACGGCCATTGTCGTGCGGAAGCTGTCGCCCGATCCCTGTGATTCCGAGTCGGGCGACGCTGGTGAGAAGTCATGTTGAAAACGAGTGTTTTCTGTTTCCTCGCAAGTTATGTGCTGGCGTTCGCGTGCGAACTGGGCCAGTTCCGGTGGCGGCACGCACTCGCAAGAATCGTTTCGCTACTGATGGCTGTCGCAGGTTTAATCGCCCATACCTTTTACCTGCTGTATCGATCCAATCAGTCTGACCTTCCCCCCTTGCTGAGCTCGGCACATGACTGGCTGCTGGTGGTCGCCTGGCTGGCGGTGCTGGTTTATTTGTTTGTTTCGTTAGCCGAGGGTGAGTTGGGTATTGGCCTGGTGATGTGGCCCGTCGTGCTGATGCTGGTGGTGTCCGCGCAGTATGTGACCGCTGCCCCCAGCCATGTGCTGGACTATCATCGCAATTGGAAGTTGCTGCATGCGACCCTGCTGATGCTGGGTACCACGTTCGTCCTGCTGGGGTTTGTGCTCAGCCTGCTTTATCTTTGGCAGCATCGCCGTTTGAAACAACGTCAAACCCAAAGTCGTGCGATCAAATTACCGAACCTGGAACTGATCGAACGACTCAATCGCTGGACAATTCTGGCTGCCGTACCCCTGCAGACACTCGGCATCGCCTCGGGTTTCGGGCTCTCGATCTTCTCTAAGGGGGGCGAACTCGCCATGACCTGGACCGATCCTGTCGTGATTGGCGGGGCGGTCACCTGTCTGTTAATGGGGGTCCTGTTTATCTGGTTACTGATCCAAAAGCGTTCCCCTGGCCGGCAGGTCGCATTGCTGACCGCCTGGGCCTGTGGGTTTCTGCTGGTGACGCTGATTGGGCTGCAAATGCTGACCGCAG
>JBIKZJ010000225.1:0-10312 GCA_044354755.1 Schlesneria sp.
CTGTCGGATCACCAACGGTATCCCCAACTCCGTCTGTTTTCGTCTCCCCATTTCGGGCGCCCGATCATCAACCGCGATTCATTTTTTCCGCGCGTTGAGTAATCTCCACAGGGATTTTTTCGAGCAGCATGTCGATGACCCGGTCTGCCGTGATCCCCGTACTTTGTGCCGCGAAAGTCGTCACGAGCCGATGACGCAAGACAGGGTGAGCGATCGCCTTGATGTCCTCTGTCGTGACATGAAATCGTCCTTCCAGCAAGGCCCGGGCTTTTGCTCCCAAAATCAGGTTCTGCCCTGCCCGCGGTCCCGCCCCCCAGTTCAGATACTCTTTCACGTATTTCGGTGCATCCGCTTCATTCGGACGAGTCGCTCGGACCAGATCCCGTGCGTACACGAATACATGTTCCGCCACCGGAACTTTTCGCACCACTTCCTGTAACGCCAGGATCTGCCGAGCTGTCAAACTGACCGAAAGTTGCGGCTCTTCTCCCCCCGTGGTCTGTTTGAGAATTCGTAATTCCTCGGCGGCGTTTGGGTATTTCACCACGATATTGAACATGAATCGATCCAGCTGCGCTTCCGGAAGCGGGTAAGTCCCTTCCTGTTCGATCGGATTTTGGGTTGCCAGTACGAAAAAGGGGACAGGGAGGCGATAGGTGTTTGAGCCGACCGTCACGTGCCGTTCCTGCATCGCTTCCAGTAACGCCGCCTGAGTTTTTGGTGGCGTCCGATTGATTTCATCCGCCAGCAGCACGTTCGTAAAAATGGGCCCCTGCATAAACTGAAATAACCGTCGTCCTGTTTCCGGATCCTCTTGCAACACATCCGTGCCCGTAATGTCCGACGGCATCAAATCGGGTGTAAATTGGATCCGGCGAAAGGACAATTGCAGGATCTTGGCAACCGTACTCACGAGTAACGTTTTCGCCAGCCCCGGCACCCCCATCAGCAGGCAATGTGACCGGCAGAACATCGCAATCAACAGCTGGTCCACAACTTCGGTCTGCCCGATGATGACTTTGCCGATTTCACCACGTAGCCGGTTGTAGGCCGTTGCTAACCCGCGAATCGCTGCCAATTCCCGTTCGCGCGGGGTGGCATCCGCAGCCAGTGGCAAGTCCGGACCATCATCTGCTGCGGTACTCATCGCGAAAACCTTTCGTAGTCTCGTTTTTTTGCCTGCCGAGGGTTACCATGAGAGCACCTGACCCTTGCATCGTCGAGCAACATCTTAACAGGCAACGGGTCTGATCGGCATGTCTGATTTCCAGTGAAGATCAGGATTGCCAAAATCAGATCAGGACTTCTTCGATGGTGACTTGCTGCTCAGAAAACCAACCGTTGTCTGTTTCCGAACTGGTCGGAATCGGACCGGGAACCACAAATGAAATAAGGAATACGATCCAAAATGTCTGGCAACAATACCTGGACCGATGCTCAACCGAATCCACCAGCCCCTGTCGCAAAAAAACCGATGAGCGGCTGTCTGCTCGCCAGCCTCATCATCGGTGGGATCGGAGGAATTTCATTGTTACTCTGCTGTGGTACGGGGTTCTGGCTTGCAACCAAATTCGTTCCGACCATCACCGCCGTTCCTGCGGAAGTCGAAGCGGTAGGCCAGAAAGTTCTCGCGATGCAATTTCCCGAGGGACTTAAGCCCAATAACGCCATCACGATGGACAACTCGTTCTTCTCGATGCGAATCGCCCAATTCAAACATCAAGAAGGAAAAGGAGAATTGGTCATCGGGAATATGAAGCTCAAGATCGGCGATGACCAGTCGGTGAAAATGCAGTCCGCACAATTTCGCTCGAAATTTGAAACCGACATCAGCGGCTCGCTCGATACCAAATCGTCGGAGACGCTCGATGTCATGATCAATGGGCAAAAAGTTTCCGTCCAGATCGTCGAAGCGAAAGATCGAACCAACGGAAAAGACGTTCACACCGCAAAAGCCGATATCCCGATCCCGACAGGACAGGCCTTTATCCTGCTCCGACTCGACGATGAGATCTGGAACCAGGAAGCGGTACTGAAAATGCTCGAAGAGGCAAAAATTCCTGAGTGAAAAATTCCTGAGTGAAAAATTCCTGAGTGAAAAAAACCGGGTAATTGATGTCAGGCCGCTTTCCGCTGGGGGCTGTTTTCTGCCGGATTCGATTTCGGCCCCTCGCTCCGGCCGCCCCCTTTCCGCTGTTCCAGTCGCAGGTCCTCCAGAGCCTCACCCATCTCAAAAATCTCATCGGCAATATGGTCAATTCGCCACGAGACCTCGTGGACCGTCTGTTCCATCCCACTCGAAATCAGGGTAATTACGCCGAGAAACAAGATCATCTGTCCGACCGCTGCCGTCAGCAGTCCCGTCGGCAGGTATTGCGGTGGCCCGCCGTAATAACTCGATACCACCAGTACTGAGCCACACGTCAGCAAGGCGACTCCACCGTAAGCACAAACTTGTCCCATGAACGTCGACCAGCCCAAGCGTCGATTCAGTTGCTTTTGTAACGCCTCACGCACCACCCGATCCTGATTGTGATCCTGAGCGACAGCATCCCGATGAGGCGCAAGGCCCTGCGATGAGGCCGTTGTTGAAGCGGGAACCGACTTTTCAATCGACGTTTGTGTCGGTTGAGGCCGCTGCCGACGACGCTCGGCGATGGGTGCCGCGTTGTTTGCCGCCGCGTTATCCCCGAAGTCCTCAAAATCTTCTGCGGAATCTGCTTCGGATCCCTCCTGATAAACGGGTTCGCTCGCCCCTGTGGGAAATTCATTCAGCGGTCTCGTCGGCATCGGCGACCGTTTCACTCCCCCCGCACGACCCTCGAGCCCCAATCGCCCTTCAAACCCCGACGGCCCGTCCCACAGAGCTGAATTTTCGCCACTGGGGTGGGTTTCGCTACTGGGCTTGGTTTCGCTACTGGGCTTGGTTTCGCTACTGGGCTTGGTGATGGGGGGACTGGAGGAAGTCGCCGCAGGAGTCACTTCCAGCAAATTTTGTGTCGACCAACGCGCCAGCAATTCCCGCGCATCTCGCTCGGTTTCCATCACGCGTGGGGTTACAGGTCCCTTTGGAGCGACCGAGGCTGCCACCCCTAATTCCGATTGGCAACGGGCGCACAGCATGCGCCGGTTGTCCGTGGACAACTCCGCCGCGACATCAGCCCGGCATGATGAGCACCACATCGGTTCATCCTGTAAAGGGAATCAAAACAAGAATCGGTCGTAGCGGAAGAATTTCTGCCGACGAACTGCTGCGGAAGCTATCTCGATCCCCATTTTCCCGCAAGATCGATTCACGTCCGTTCCACGATAGAGAAGATCCCGTTTTGCCGTTAGGATTAGGGGGATACTCGGAAACCTCTCGCGAGGAGATTGCCACCATGCTGCCACTGCCGTTTTTTGCAGGATCGCGGATTGATCGCCGGACGCTGCTCGCTGCCAGCACCAGCGCTCTGGGGCTCGTTTCGCCCAGCCTCAACTCGTCACTTTTGGGTTCACCCACTTCCCTGGGTTCATCAACCCCCCGCAGCAAAGTCGCCAAGTCGACCATCATGATCTGGTTAAGCGGCGGTGCGTCCCACATCGACACGTGGGACATGAAACCCCTGGCACCACTCGAATATCGCGGCACCTTTCAGCCCGTCAGCACCTCGGCCCCAGACATCCAACTGTGCGAACACCTGCCGTTTCTCGCCAGGCAGGCTCATCATCTGGCGATCGTCCGTTCGCTCGGTGACCATGGACGTGGGACCGGTGATCACCATGCAGGCTATTACTATAACCTCACGGGCCACGCCCCCGACAACACCTTTCATCGCCTGCTTAACGCCCGGACCCCCTATCCCACCGACTGGCCCTCGATGGCTTCCGTGGTCGCCATGAAACGTCCGCCGCACCCTTCTCTCCCCCAAGTCGTCACGTTGCCGCAAAAAGAAGGGGCCCCCGAATATACCCGCCCCGGTCAGTTCGCGGCCCGAATCGGACTCGAATACGATCCCGTATTTGTCGATGGTTCACGCGAAAAGGCGATGGAATTCACCGCCCCAGCGCTCAAGCTGCAAGGCGAAATCTCGGCCAATCGCCTGCGAAGCCGCCGTGAATTGCTCACCACCCTCGATGTGGGTCGCCAAAATCTCGCAGCCAATCTGGCCTGTGGGCACTACTCCAAGCAGCAGCACAAAGCCTTTACCTTGCTCGGTTCGTCCGAAACCAAGTCGGCATTCGATTTGAGTCTCGAATCGGACGCAACGCTGGAACGGTATGGCCGAGGAATCAATTCCACCACCATGCTGATGGCGCGGCGACTGGTCGAAGCCTCGGTCCCCTTCATCACCGTCTTCTGGAAAGGGGACATGGAACTGGATGCCCTCTGCAAAAGTGGTGGTGGCTGGGACACCCACGGTAATAACTTTCATTGCCTCAAGGATCGCCTCCTCCCCGAATTCGACCGCCCTTTCGCAGCGCTGCTGGCGGACCTGCATGAACGGGGACTCCTCGAAGAAACACTGGTGCTCGTCAGCAGTGAAATGGGTCGCAAGCCGAAAATTGGTGACCCTCGTTCCGGCGGCCCCAACGGAGCGGGACGCGACCATTGGACCTCGAGCATGTCCGTCCTGATGGCGGGAGGTGGCATCCGGGGTGGGCAGGTCTACGGATCGAGTGACCGATTTGCCGAGTATCCTGCGGCGAATCCGACCGCTCCTGAAGACATTGCACACACCCTGTTTCATGCAATGGGAATCAACGACCTGACCGCGCGCGATGCCGAAGGGCGTCCCTTGCACCTGATGCCAGAAGGCCGCCCGCTGCTGGAATTGTTTTAATTTTTCCGCCGGAAATGGTTTTCCTGCCGACCATAACGACCAGACGGCTCGGTCTGGACCGACTGCGTGGTCCCCTGCTCACAGCAGAGTTCCGACAAATCCCTGGAAACCCGCAGTCGATGACATACTCCAGTCGATTCATGAATCTCCCCCTATTCAAACAACGCGAAGATGGTGAACCCCAAATCAAGCGACTCAATCGAATCACGCGAAGAGTAAAAGATCCGAGATTCTGACAACTGACAACTGACAACTGACAACTGACAACTGACAACTGACAACTGACAACTGAAAACTGAAAACTGAAAACTGAAAACTGAAAACTGAAAACTGAAAACTGAAAACTGAAAACTGAAAACTGAAAACTGAAAACTGAAAACTGAAAACTGAAAACTCCTCAACCACCTCAAACGGCCACAAAGAGATGAAACCCACGCTTACTCCTCTGAGTTTGATCCTGATTCTGGCCTGTCTCAGCACGTCATCGGCGGCGGAACCGGCTGTCACAAAACCCGCTGTTACCAAACCAGCACCCGATCTGGTGTTGCGAAATGGTCGCATCGTCGATGGGACGGGAAGTCCCTGGTTCTACGGCGATGTTGCCATCCGGAACAACCGTATCGTCGCGATCGGCCGAATCCCCGAGCAAGGGAAGTCAGAAAAAGATCTCCGTGGCCTAGTGATCGCCCCTGGTTTCATCGACATTCATTCGCACTCGGACACCCTGCTATTAGAAGATGGAGCCGCTCAGAGCAAACTTCGGCAGGGGGTCACCACCGAAGTGCTGGGAGAAGGGGATTCAATTGGCCCCTCATCCGGAAAGCTCGGCCCGAAAAAATTCACCGTCCGCGAACAGACGCTGCAGTGGTCGACGCTCGGCGAGTACTTTGACACGCTCGAACAAGAAACCGTGGCGGTCAACGTCGCTTCGTATGTCGGCCTCAGTACCGTTTGGCGTTGTGTCATGGGTGATTCGTTCGAGAGTCCTACCGATGACCAACGACAGCAGATGCGAGAACTGGTTCGGCAAGCGATGGCCGACGGAGCGATGGGGCTTTCCAGCATGTTGGCCATGCCCCCCGGTTCTCTTGCCACGACCGATGACATTGTCGAACTCTGTACCGAAGTCGCCAAAGCTGGCGGAATCTATTCCTCACACATTCGCAACGAAGGGACGGGCGTTTTTGAGGCGGTGAAAGAGGCGATCGAGATCGGAGAACGAGCCCACCTCCCCGTCGACATAATCCACTTAAAGATTGCCGACCAAAAGTACTGGGGCCGCATGTCCGAAATCGTCGCCCTCATCGACGCCGCGCGAACCCGAGGCGTCAATGTGCAAGCGCACGTTTACCCCTATACCCGAGGGAACAACGATTTATCGAGCATTCTTCCCCCCTGGGTCCATGAAGGGGGCCCAGCCATGCTGCGCGAACGACTGAAACAACCGGCATTGCGTGAGCAAATGAAACGAGATATCCAACAAGGCCTTCTCGGCTGGTACAACCATTACACCGCCGTCGGCGGAGACTGGAGCCGCATGCTGATCAGTAAGGAAACAACCTTCAAAGGGTTAACGATGGATCGGGTCTTGGCCGAACGAACTCGCAACAAGGGAGCCCGCAACCAGGAAACAGCCCCCGATCTGCTGGAAGAATTTCTCAATTATCTGGACGAAGAAGGAGGAAGCGTCAGCACGGTCTACGCGCATCACACGGAAGAAGACATGACCACAGCACTCGTCCAACCCTGGTGCTCGGTCGGTTCTGATGGTTTGGCATTTGCCTGTGACGGCCCACTTCGTCGCGGCAATCCTCATCCCCGCAGCTTCGGCACCTTCCCCCGCATCCTCGGTGTCTACGTCCGAGAAACCAAGCTTCTGACATTAGAAGAGGCCATTCGGAAAATGACCTCCCAAAACGCCCTGAAACTGGGGCTGCGTGACCGAGGCTTGGTCGCAGTCGGATACTACGCCGACCTGGTGGTCTTCAACGAGAGCGAGATCATTGATCACGCCACCTACACCGAGCCCTTCCAATACCCCGACGGCATTCGCCACGTACTCGTCAACGGTCAAATCGCCTTGGAAAACGGACAGCCAACAACGGTCCGATCGGGCCGCGCGATTAGGGGGAGAAATTAGTTTTCAGTTTGGAACTTAGTGTTCAGTTGGGGTGTTGGTTGCATCTCTGGCGATGCGTTCAGGCAAGCCAATTGTCAATTTCAATCCCCTGAACGCGATCAAGGTCACCGACATTGTTCGTCGCAAGGACCAGTCCATTCTCGATGGCAGTTGCCGCAATCAGAATATCGGCATCGGGGATCAATTGGCCACGAAGATGAAGTTCCGACCAGAGATCCGCTGCGCGGATGATGACGCTGTCAGTAATCGGCAAGACTTCGTTGTTGCTAAAAAATGAGCCAAACACCGCCAGTTGAGACGTTGCCTGCCTCGCTTTCAATCCACGTAGAATCTCGAAACGGTTTATCAACGAAATCGTCAATTGTGTGTGGTCCGCCAAATACGCCCGAGCACGGATTAACCCGGCCGCCGTCTTCCGCATTCATCCGGACAGCACGTCCGTATCGAGTAGCGTCTTTGGCTCCATCAATTCCCGCTCCTGGAATTGAAAAACTTGCTTTGGTCGACAGCGTTTTTTTCAATTTCATGGATGTCATCGTCCGAAAGGCCGTCATAAACGGACATCGCGAGGCGAAGGGACTCTGGATCGCCGTCGTCGACCGTGATTCGAACCCGCTGCCCCTCGGGAATTGCCAGCAATTCCCGGTGGACTGGTCGGAACGTGCCATTCTCAAAGATCGCGTCAATCGCGCGTTGCATTTGAGCGTACTCCTGACTTACGAAAGCTGCGACTCTGGAATCGTACCGCAGCAGATCGACCTCCGCCAGATTGTTGGTCTATCAAGTCCCCTTTGGGTTGTGTCCAAGCCCTGCAAAGACTTATCCGTGCGCAAGTCTACATCTCAAGAAAGATCGGAATCCTGAGCGAATCCCAGTTCCCACCCCTCGTCACGGAGCGAAAAGAGATCGCCAAAATACTCCAAGGCCTCAGAAAATCACTGCAAGCTGAAAACCAATTTTTCAACAGTCTGTTAGGTAATGAGTTTGTCGTAGTCAGCATGAGAGCCAATCCAAATCCACTGAATCCCATCCGGGGCATCAATTCCTATCGCTCGATAGTGCATCCCAACACGTGCTGATCACAGTTCTTCGATGCGTTTCAACTGGAGAGAGGGATGACGAGGGTTTTCCTTGAGCAGTTCGAAATTCTTATCGGCAAGTTCTCGAACTTCGGCGGGAAGATTCCCTAACACAACCCAAAAATCCGATGAAGTGTAATGCTTCAAAGTTCGCGAGCCTTTCCACGAACAAATTCGTCTCGCGCGTTATCGATGAGTTGACTGAATTTGCCGGCTTGAAAGTCTGATTGAATCTGAGCATCCCAAAGGTCGTCATCAAGTTGCAGAAACCAATCTCGGAACTTGGTGAAATCGTCTCTGGGTAATTGACGAACGCGAGTTTCCAGCTCTTCAATTTCGCTCACGTCGATACCTCCGTAAAACGTATCTTTTGACTCTCATCGCTAACACATGGCCCAAGGGGCAACCCGCGAGTCAAACACGCAGTCGCTCAACATTCGCGATGGTTTTTCAGAATCATTCCATTCTCATCTTTAGCAACAATCGCACCTTGCAAATTTAGCCGCCCCTCGGATCGTGAAAGCAAACCGTATCTTCGATTCTATCGCAGCAGATCGACCTCGGCTAGATCACGAAAACCTTTATCCACTGTTTGCCGTTCTCCTTGGTCAGTCTCCTTTCCTCCACAGACTCCGCAGCAGTTTGAGGTCCCGCTTTGTTCGCCTGCTTCTCAGGTACTACGAGACTGTCTGACTTCCCAGCGACGTGCATGTCGGGATGATGGCATCGCCCCTTCCCCGACCGATCCCTCTCCAATGAGAGGGATGTCGCTGGGATCTCCCAGTTTCCGTGAGGAAAGTTTTCGTAAGTCCGTGCGTGTGGTCTGGGGCTTCGTGGGGCTGACATCGGACTCGCCTTTGACGTTCGACATCCGTGTTGCCTTCCCCGTGTCAGGACAAGGTCGGCCACCTCAAAGAAATGTTTTCGGAGCTCAATACACAGCCCGGACTTTCTCCTGTGAACGCTTCGACGGGATGGTTGCCCATACAGACGCATCACTCGGGGCCAAGGCGATTGGCGAGATCTTGCCTCGTACGAAACTTCCATTCGCTCCCTTCCTCCGGCTTTCACTGACGCACCCAGTCCCCCTTTTTCAACATGGTTGAACCGAGTTTTCCCTCCCCCCTTTCCGCTCTTCCTTCGTTATCTTCTTTATCTTCGTTATCTTCTGTTCAAATTTTGTTCAAATTCTTATGTTCAATCTTTCTCCGAGAAACCCTGCTAAAACGCCGTCTCGTCCGGGTTTCCATCACGTTGTCAATTTCCGGTATCCAGCACTGGATGCCCGACGAAGCGGGAGCCCCAGCGATCGAAAAAAAATCCCTCCCCCGGCAACCGCCAATACCAGCGGGTTTCCCCTCCCGGTTCCCGTTCCTTGTTCGTCTTACAACCCAAACTCCGAAACGCCCGCTTGAGCGAGGCGTCACGGATTTCGTGTTCGATCGCCTCGGCCTGAATCTCAACCGAGGCAACGCTGCCGTTTTGGAGGCGATCATAGAGCCACTGCGCGACGCGATCGTGTTCGTATTGATGTTCCCGTGCCAGCGGAGGGGGGGGCGTGAAGGTCGCCTCCTGTAAAAAATCCTCCCCCTCGATCCCGATCGGTTCGGCATCCCAGACCATTTTTCCTTCCTGCAGAAAAAACGCAAAACCATCGCGATTCATGCTGTAATTCTTTTTGATGGGGAGCAGCATTCGTCCGGTGGTGTTCTCCAGATCGCGTACGACCATCCAGACCGTGCGTGCGACCGTCGAAATTGTGTGAATCCCCGCCATTCCTCGCGGTCGATTCGGTCGCAGCATGGCCGCTGGCGACACATTGGCCGCCAGAACAATCGCCACCCTGAACTTTCTCGCCAACTCGGCCAGTTTCTCGACCTCTGCGGCAAGGAGTGACCGCCGCTTGGGAGACTCGACAAAGCCATCAACCGCATCAATCACCATCATGGAAACCTCGACCCCGCCCGCCCGCAGCCGTTCAAGTTCCGCTTCGAGTACCGGCAAATCGCGATGCCACTGAAACATCTGCGGCCGCAAACTCGGACGACCAGCCAACGCATCCGCGTCGTCAGCGTTTTGTCGCCCCCCGCCAGCTCTGTCTTTTCCACCAGCAGCAACATTCCCAACAGACTCGCCCTGCGCGTGATCCCGTTGACCTCCACCCGCCCCGCCAGCATGCACGGCGCTCCCATTTCGCTCGCCGTCAGGACGCGACCCTCCTTTGAGCTGCCCCGCTTGTTCGAGTTGATCCCGGTCTTCGAGATGACCCC
>JBIKZJ010000607.1:0-3113 GCA_044354755.1 Schlesneria sp.
CCGCCCGGGTCTATGCCAAGCTGCGACAGATCGGCTGCCAGATTGAATTCCTCGATATCGGCGGGGGATTAGGAGTCGACTATGATGGTTCACAGACGCGGTTCGAATCGAGCGTGAACTATACAGTACAAGAATTTGCCAACGACGTGGTCTATGTGATTAAAAGCGTCTGCGTCGATGAAAATGTGCCGCAACCAAATCTGGTGACCGAAAGTGGTCGCTTCATGACCGCCTATCATACGGTTTTCATTACTTCCATCCGCGATGAAATTGAAACCTTCGCCCAGGACAAACCCGTCGTCACCATCGATGACGATGACCCGCAGGTGATCACCGAGCTCAAGGATTTATGCGACGGAATCAACGGGAAAAATTACGCTGAATACTACCACGATGCTCTCGAACACAAAGACGAACTGCACACGCAATTCAATCTCGGATTGATCAGCCTCGAAGATCGTGCCAAAGGGGAAGTCCTGTTCTGGGAATCCTGCGCTCGGGCCCTCAAAGAATCGGAAGCCGAAAACTTTCCTGATGATGAATTCGAAGCGCTGAAAAAGATTCTGGCCCAAAAATACCTGTGTAACTTTTCCCTGTTTCGATCGGCCCCAGACAGCTGGGCGATCAAACAACTCTTCCCGATCGTGCCAATTCATCGCCTCAACGAGGCACCGTCCGATTACGCCACCTTGGTCGATGTCACCTGCGATAGTGACGGAAAAATCGATAAATTTGTCGACCTGAAAGATGTCAAAGAGACTCTGGAACTCCACAAATGGAAAGATGGAGAAGACTATTACCTCGGTATCTTTTTGACCGGAGCCTACCAGGAAGTGATGGGAAGCCATCACAATCTCTTCGGTAATCCCAACGAGGCGCAAGTCGTGATCGATAATGATGGACGATATCATGTCACGAAAGTGGTCCCTGGGAGCCGCATTAATGACATGTTGCTGTTCGCCCGTTATGACAAAGCACAGTTGCTCGAATCCTACCGGAAGCAACTCGCCGTGCGTGTCGAAGCAGGTGCGTTGTCGAAAGAAACCGCAGAACAACTGGCGTCGGAATACGAAGCCGGGGCAGGGAAGGGGACCTATCTCGAGTGAACCGTTGACCTTGATCCCCATTCGGCGGATATTAGTTCAGATCTGATTTTCCTGGTCTGGTACAGACGGTGACTCATGGCAGGCTGGTTGAGTCGAACGACATCGCTGTTTCAACAATCGCAACCCGTTCCCGAACCCTTCGAAGTGGAATGTGACTGTGGCAGCAAAGTCGTTGGTATCAGAGCCCCTGCGTATCAGCGGCCGGTCTGTGCGACGTGCGAACGTCCTGTTTTTGTGCTCCCGACGAACGTTTATCCACAACCAAAACCCCCAACACCCTCCAAGACCCCTCCCGCCAAAAACGGGGCAAAACAGCAGAAGCCCCCCAAATCCGGGCCGATGCCAATCAAGACCGCTGTCGACCTGGGGCACCCCCCAATCCCTTCTCGATCCACATCAGGCAAGCCAGACCGATCGAAACCAGTGGCCCACCAGCCTGAACCAACGCTGCTGCGCGAACCGCGCCGCCCATGGGTGACGCCGCTCCGCTTAATTTCGCTGACAATCATGACGATCAGTACGGTAACGGCTGCCGGCCTCTGGCATCGGCAATCGATCGAAACCGCCAAGGCGACGGTCGCTGCGGCAACCGATGTGGGGACTGCTGCGATGCGCGAGGGAGATTTTGCGAAAGCGGCTAAAGAACTCGAAAAAGCCAGATTGGCAGTCGATCTGCTCAAAAGAAACGACGAAACAGCGAACGAGATTCGTCGATTAAGTCGTGAAGCAACCGCGCTGGCAAACCTGGCGGCAAGTTCATTGACCGAGTTGCTGGATGAGACGCTCGCCAACGCCAAGGAAGGTCAAACCGATCCCCTCAAGATGGCGAGCCTCGATCAAAACGCTTGGGTGATTTTTGACACCAGCCTGATCCCGTCAGCGGAGGGAAAAGATCGATTCCTGGTGGATGCCCCGATCTTTCTGCGTCGTGTTTCCGTTCAAATCGAAATCGAATCAGCGACAATCGGCCGCATGGTCCATACGGGAGAAATAGACGAGGCACCCCGAGTCATCTTCGCGGCCCAGTTAGACGAACTTTCCGCACCACAGGGTGAACCACGCAAATCCAGATTGAAGCTCAACGCAACAACCGCGTTCCTGTGGACCAGCTACGAGACCTATTGCACCGTCGGCTATCGTCCCTTCGACGCAGAGAGTGAAAAGCAGACCAAAGCGACCATCGAACGACAACGGGAAGCTCGATGATCGCTGGCATTCCCCTTTCAGACCTCGCGATCCGACCTCGTCATCAGACCTTGGTAAAAATCGAATCCTGCAAGACTCCCGTACTGTCTGAGAACGAATTTTCTTCGATCTGCATCGAATGCAGAATGCTCAGATAAAGATTTGACAGCGGTGTATTTGGCTTCTTCCAGTGGGTTCCATGCTGCAGCCCCATATTCGAACCTCCCGCGATCAGTGTGGGAAGATTCGTCGGATTGTGGGTCGTGCTGGCTCCACTCCCAAACAGCACGATTGTATTGTCCAGCACGCTGCCGTCGACATCCTGATACTGTTGCAGTTGGCCCAGAAAATGTGCCAACTGTTGACTCAGGAACAAATCATATTTGGCAAATGCCAACTGACCATCCTTGTCATCGGCGTGCGACAGGCTGTGGTGCGTACGGTTGAGACCGAGCTTCACCGGGAAGGTATCACTCACCCCCATTCCATCCTCACGGTTCAGCATGAAGGCGACCGAACGAGTGATGTCAGCATCGAATGCCAGTGCAATCAGATCGAACATGTTCCGGTAATATTCGTGCGGCTCACCCTCGGAATTCGCTTCCAGATTGAGGTGCGAAAAATCTTGAGTCTTCAGCGGGATATCGATCCATTTTTCCGAAGCAATCAGCCGGGCCTCGATTTCATCCAGCGAGGTCAGATACTGATCCATTTTTTCCCGGTCGGATTGACCAAGTTGCTTTTCCAGCAGCTTGGCATTGTCGAGAACCGCATCCACCAGTTTGATTCGACGTTTCAGTTGTTCCCGCTGGAGAGCCAGTG
>JBIKZJ010000226.1:0-10307 GCA_044354755.1 Schlesneria sp.
TGAATATACAATGCTACAACTCGCGGAGGAAGTCATCAAAGCCATCCCGGAAACGCGTTCAACCATCACTCACGTGCCACTTCCTCAAGATGATCCGAAGCAGCGTTGCCCCGATATTTCTAAGGCCCAATCGCTACTCGGTTGGGGGCCCACGGTGAACTTGCAGTTTGGTTTGCAAAAAACCGTGGAATACTATCGAGCCGAACTTGACCGAACCTGATTTTCGGCAACGCTTCGTCATTTCCGTTGTGGCCGAATCAGGTTGATCGTATTGGCTTCATCATCGTCACTGATGGAAATCCCCGGCGGATCTTACTGCGTTAACAACTTCAAAGTCACTATGAAAAAGATCCGAATCGGTCAAATTGGGACCGCACATGGTCATGCGGCGGGAAAACTGGAAGTTTTCCGAAAGTCGCCTGATTATGAGGTGATCGGCATCGTCGAGCCTGATCCCGTTTTGCGACAGCAAGCCGAGTCGTCGGAAGTTTATCGTGATTTAACCTGGATGACCGTTGATCAATTACTGGGGGTCGCAGACCTGCAACTGGTCGCCATTGAAACGGCTCCTGGCCAATTATTGGATTATGCTGAGCAGTGTGTTGATGCGGGGATGCATATTCACCTCGATAAACCTGCTGGGGAATCACTGATTCAGTTCCGTCGAATTCTCGATCAGGCCTCACGGCGGCATCTGACAGTGCAGATGGGCTACATGTATCGCTACCACCCTGGTGTTGTCTTACTGCGAAATCTACTGCGAAAAGGATTTCTTGGGGATCCGTTTGAACTGCACGCCGTGATGAGTAAATTGGTTGATCAAACCAGTCGCCGTAAACTCGCCGCGTATCAGGGTGGAATGATGTTTGAGCTGGGATGCCATCTGATCGATGTAATCATCGATTTGCTCGGTCCACCAGATTCTGTCGAATCGATCGCTCGCCATTCCGGTTCCCAGAACGACAAATTACAGGATAACATGCTTGCTGTTTTGGGTTATGGGAAGGGGATTGCCACCGTCAAATCCTCTGCGCTGGAAGTGGATGGTGGGGCGCGACGGCACTTGGTACTTTGTGGAACCGAAGGAACGTTTCACCTGGAACCGTTAGATTCGCCAAAAGTCGTGCGGCTGACTCTGGCGAAAGAGCGCGGAAAATATCGGCAAGGCTTCCAGGAAGTGGCGCTCCCGCCGTTTCAACGGTATGTGGGGGATCTCGCGGACCTGGCAAAAGTCATTCGCGGCGAAAAAAACCTGGACTGGTCCCCGATTCATGATCTATTCGTGCAAGAGACCGTGCTCAAGGCCAGTGGTTGCCCGACCGATGTTTGACAGGGTCTGAACTTTTCTATTTCCCTTCTGAAAGATTTTCATGAGTCTGTTTCAACGCGATGAAATATTGAGTCGATTGCGAGCCAAGGTGGCTGCAGGAGAGCCGATTCTGGGAGGGGGCGCTGGTACGGGACTCTCTGCCAAGCTGGAAGAGGCGGGCGGAATCGACCTGATTGTCATTTATAACTCGGGTCGCTTCCGCATGAGTGGGCGCGGTTCCCTCGCAGGGATGATGCCTTACGGCGACGCCAATTCCATCGTGATGGAGATGGCGCGCGAAGTCCTGCCGGTTGCCACCCGTACACCGGTCCTGGCCGGAGTTTGCGGGACCGACCCGTTTCGCCTGATGCAATTGTTTCTGAAAGAAATCCAGGCAGCAGGATTTTCTGGCGTCCAGAACTTTCCTACGGTCGGTTTGTTCGATGGGAACTTTCGGATTGGCTTGGAAGAGACGGGGATGGGGTACGAATTAGAAGTTGACATGATTCGAATGGCTGGAGAAATCGGACTGTTGACGACCCCCTATTGCTTCAACCCCGATGAGGCTGCGGCAATGGCACTGGCGGGAGCAGACATTTTGATTCCTCACATGGGACTGACAACCAAGGGGATGATTGGGGCTTCGACTGCCGTCACGCTGGAAGAATCGGCTCGGCGCTGTCAGGCGATGCATGATGCCGCCAAGCGGATCAAACCCGATATTCTCGTGCTGTGTCATGGTGGCCCGATCGCTGAACCGGATGATGCTCAGTACATTCTGGATCATACCGAAGGGATCGTCGGCTTTTATGGTGCCAGTTCGATGGAACGTCTTCCCGTAGAACCCGCCATCACAAACCGTATCCGAGAATTCAAGGGAATGACATTTTTTTCTGAAAAATCCGCGACGGATGTTCGGCCTTGATTTGAGGCTCGCCCCCCGCGAACGGCTCCCGTTCATCTCAGATTGAGGAGCATGACTTGCAGGGCTTGAGAGAGCAGACGACCGGAAACATCGATTTGGAAATACCCCGTTTTGTTTTGAAGAGTTCCCGACGAGGCCTGATCCGGTCTGGGACTCAGTTGCCGAGCCACGAGGGAGTCGATACCCTCCGTTTTACTGCTGTGGAGCGTTTGTTTTCAGCCGGTTTGCCGAGAATCCCATTCGCTCCTTTTTTTGCATGAAGTTGCATGTCCATTTAGGAGATTTTTCGAGATGACTTCCCCCGCCCCGATTCGAGTTGCTGTCACCGGTGCCGCCGGACAGATTGGATACGCCACATTATTCCGACTCGCATCGGGTCAGATTTTTGGGGCACATCGTCCCGTCATTTTGCACTTGATTGAAGTTCCTCCCGTGATGGCGGCCTTGGATGGGATTCACATGGAGTTAGACGACTGTGCCTTCCCGACACTGGCTGGGGTTGTGAAATGTGACAGCGATCATCTGGAAGAGGCCTTCCGCGATGTGAATTTTGCAATTTTGGTTGGCAGCATCCCCCGAAAGCAGGGAATGGAACGATCGGACCTGATCCGCATCAATGGCCCGATCTTCACGAACACAGGCAAGGCCTTGCAAGCCGCTGCGGCAAAGGACGTTCGGGTTGTTGTTGTGGGGAATCCTTGTAACACTAATTGCCTGATCGCGATGTCACATGCCCCCGAGATTCCGAAAAACCGTTGGTTTGCCATGACTCGACTCGATCAAAATCGGGCCGCATCACAATTGGCCATCAAGGCGGGACGTCCTGTCGCATCCATCTCCAATCTCGCGATTTGGGGAAACCATTCTTCGACCCAGTATCCTGATTTCGTGAACGCGAAGATTGATGGACAGCCCCTCCCCAGCGTGATCTCGGATCATGCCTGGCTTAAGGGAGATTTCATCACCACCGTGCAGCAGCGTGGTGCTGCGGTTATCAAGGCGCGCGGGGCATCGAGTGCCGCGAGTGCCGCAAATGCCGCACTGGACACCGTCAAGAGCATCATCACGCCAACAGCCGCCGGAGACTGCTTCAGTGCCGCAGTCTACTCGGATGGAAGTTATGGTATCGAATCAGGGCTCGTTACAGGCCTGCCTCTCAGTAGCGACGGGCAGAATTGGCGAGTTCTTCCCGGGTTCCAGGTGGATGAATTCAGCCAGACACAAATTGATAAGACAATCAATGAACTGAAGCAGGAACGCGATACCGTGCGGGATCTATTGCCCTGATTCGTCTCGGCAACAGCTCGATCAGGAGCTTTTGCCTCAACAAGAGCAGCGGCTGGAAAACAGCGGCTGGAAAACAAAGAGCAGCCTGGAAAAATCCTCCAGGCTGTTCTGATTTTGTATTGCAGGAAAATTTTCGTACATTTGGTTTCGGTAATCATTTAACCTGATACCTTGCGATCCGAATCGTGGTGATTGCGGGTGGAGTAATGATGTCTCCTCGAATCGTGATCGCTGGTGGAGGTCTCGCAGGACTGGCAACCGCCGTCGCGCTGACCGATCGGGGATTCCCTTGCACGTTACTCGAATCGCGTCCCCGTTTGGGAGGGCGTGCGAGTTCGTTTCATGACCCGACGACCAATACGGATATCGATAACTGTCAGCACGTGACACTCGGCTGTTGCACCAACTTTCGCCATTTTTGCGAACGGGTGGGCTTGCAGGACTTTTTTCGCCGCGAGCCAGCACTTTTTTTTGTCGGTCCCGGAGGAAAAATTAACCCGTTTGCAGCGGGATGGTTGCCGGCCCCACTCCATCTGACCGGGGCATTTGCCCGATTGTCATACCTCTCTTGGTCCGACAAACTTTCCTTAGCGCGCGGCTTAAAAGCCTTAGCCCGTCCGGTGAGTCCTGCGGACGAATCACAACCCTTTTCCGTATGGCTGACAAAACACCACCAGACCCCCACAACCATAGAACGCTTCTGGTTTGTGGTGCTGGTCAGCGCGCTCAGTGAATCACTGGAGCGGATTTCGGTGAGTCATGCCCGTAAGGTTTTCGTCGATGCTTTTCTGGCGCACCGCGACGGTTGGTACGTCGATATTCCTTCGGTACCACTTGAGGAATTGTATGGAGGATTGTTAACCGAATGGCTCACTTCACGCGGAACAACAATCCGCCTACAGTCTGCGGCGAATCAAGTTGAAATGTCAGGGGATCACGTCAGCGGTATTCGCCTTGGTTCTGACGAGGTCATTGTCGGCGATGAATTCGTCGTTGCGTTACCCTTTTTCCGCGTGATGTCAATCTTGCCATCCATGCTGCAGACTCACCCCGATCTGCAGGGAATTGAACGCCTCGAATCAGCACCGATTTCCAGTATTCATTTATGGTTGGACCGGCCAATCATGGATTTGCCACATGTGGTACTGGTTGACCGAGTCTCTCAATGGGTGTTCAACCGGACCATGGTGGGGGCTTCCACCAATGCTGGAGACGGAAAGCCTGGAGTGGCAAAAGTGGTTGGGAGCGGAAGCTCACTCGAACAGACTCACTATTACCAGATCGTAATCAGTGCCAGTCATCAGCTTGCCAGCAAAAGTAAATCCGAGCTCGAGCAAATTGTGCTGCAGGAACTGGCCGAGATTTGGCCTGAAGCGGCCAAGGCGAAATTGCTGCACTCGCGTCATGTCACCGAACATCGGGCCGTCTTTTCACCACTACCCGGAGTCGACCTGTTGCGCCCATCCCAGCAATCACCAATTCCCAATCTGCAATTGGCCGGAGACTGGACCAAAACCGAATGGCCAGCAACGATGGAAGGGGCCGTTCGCAGTGGTTTTCTTGCTGCCGAAAATATCCTGCGTCGAATGGGTCAGCCTGCGGCGGTGCTACAGCCCCCTCTCAAAACCGCGTGGCTTTCGCGTTGGTTGTTCGGATTATGAGCTTTTTCGCTCAGCACGGAGCATGTCGTTCCTCTGTGATTGCCGAGACCGACATTGTGGACCCGAGCTCTGAAGCGTGGCCCCAAGTTCTGAAAACTTCAAGTCCGGGAAGTCACCAAGGTTCCTCTTTCCAAAAGTGGCGAAGATCAATCACGGCGTACTTCCTGGATCTTGATACTTTCCCATGCTCGTCATGCTTCCACTCAAACACCAAGATAGCTAACCTGACAAAGAGATTGTTGAACGCAATTTGGCTTGGCAGAATTCACCTGACAAGTGTTTCAGAGCTTCTTGTCCGGTGCAAAACCGAATGAGTCGCAGAACTCAGTTTCAGCGGAGTATGTTTGTGGCGGTACCAATCCTTCAATCGCTGTTGCTGGCCGATCATGTCTATCGTGATCAGTCGACCGGAAAACACATTATCTGCGGCGTTTTTTCGACGATCTTCTTTACCCCCAATTCGCAACCGGCCCCGCAGGCATCGGCACCACCCAGTGGAGCCGATGGAAATGCGGGAGGTGGAGATGGCCCGGGGAGTGGTAGTGGTGGAGGGGGGGGCGGAGGTGGAGGAGGAGGGTATCCCGAGGGGGGAGAACCCCAGACACGTCAGCAGCCAATTCAAAATCTGGTGCAGGCGGGATCGCCGTACGTGTATTTCAGTGTCACCGAGATGACCGGGCGGAAGCGATTTGAAGTCCGGTATGTTGACTTGCACTCGAATCGCTCGTTGTTTCAGGCCGAAATCCCGATCGAATGCGATGATCCGCTGAAAACCATCGAAGTTTCCATGCCCTTGCCACGGCTCCCGCTCTCAGCACTCGAAGAGCGTTCCTATGCTCTCGAAGTCCTTTGTGATGGGCAACTTTTGGGAAGCCACCGTGTACTGGCGCGAATCACTCCGAGCAGTCCCCCCTCAAATCAATAACAGGGAATCTTGAGGTTACCGCGAGTCCTGCGGGGAATTCAACCTGTTCGCACCTGGTAATCCGGAGTCAATTGTTCGTATCAGATGGTCAGCCCGAGTACAGGGAGCAAGCCGATGGACCGACGAGACTGGATCAAGCAGGTGACGGCAGGATCTTTCACGGCGCTGGCCACGCCGCTGATTGCGACGAACGATGCCAGCGCCGAAACCGTGAAAGCCAGCGGTCCATCTGAGGTGATCCGCACCGAAAACGCTAAAGAGGGGGCAAAAGACTGGCAATTAACCCGCGTCCGACTCGACAAAAATCCGGGGTTTCGTACACCCTGGATTGAAGGCTATTGCTCGAAGCAGAGCGTTTCGGCCGGTGAGTCGATCGAGATTCAGGTCTCGACCGATCCCCCGCGACCCTTCCAGATCGAAATCTTTCGGACGGGTTACTACGCCGGCCGAGGTGCGAGGTTGATGAAGACGTTGGGCCCGTTTCAAGGGATTAAGCAGCCTACACCAACACCGGGTCCCAAAAACCTGCGAGAATGTCGCTGGGAAAGCACGACCACGATCCAGATTCCCGAAGATTGGATAAGTGGCGTCTACCTAGGGCGACTCTCACTGATCGAAGAGGATCCTGCGGCGGGGTATTGGCAAAGTTATGTCGTCTTCATCGTTCGAGATGATCGACCCGCTGATATTCTTGTCCAGTGCTCTGACAATACCTGGCAGGCCTACAATCAATGGCCCAGCAACGACTCGGTCTATACCCACCCGAGGGGAAATCAGGGCCCTTGGGCGGATGTCAGTTTTGATCGTCCCTATGCCAAATATCCCCAAATTTATGAAAATCCACAGTCGATTGGTTCCGGGGAATGGTTGTGTTTCGAATTTCCCATGTCTTACTGGCTTGAGCAACAGGGATACGATGTCACTTACTGCTCGAACAGTGATCTATTGACACCTGATCGCGGTTTAAAGTGCAAGGCGTTCCTGAGTGTCGGCCACGACGAATATTGGGATCTCCGCCAGTATGAAAGCGTGATCAAACTACGGGATTCCGGTGTGAATCTGTTGTTCTTTTCGGGAAATTCGGTCTGCTGGGTGAGCCCCTTTCGTGAGAGTATCGATGGTCGGGCAAATCGCATTCTGTTCCGGGGTGGTCCCTATGGTGGCCAACACATGTATGCCGAGCTGCGAGAGAAATTGAATGGCCCCTTTCCACATCGTGGTCCCGATGAAGGCTATCTGATCGGTGCCCGCAACGTTGAGCCCGTCAACGGAGGGGGAGACTGGATTTGCACGAATCCCGAGCATTGGATGTTTGCTGGCTCCGGAATGAAGCAAGGGGATCGGATCCCTGGCCTTGTCGGCTGGGAGTATCACGGAGATCCTCCGAGCAATATCCCCGGCCTGGAAATCGTTGGCCAGGGGACAGCCCTCGTTGGCGGAACCCAGCCACAACAATGGACCGCAACAATCTATCCTGGCCCCAAGAATAATTTCGTCTTCAATGCCTCCACCATTTTCTGGTGCCAGGACTTGTCGAGTCCTCCGGGTCATATGCTTCCATGGTCACACTGGAGTCGCCCCCATGGTCCGGATGAACGGGTCCAGCAGATCACGCACAACTTGTTGAAACGGGCGATCGAATAAAAAACCGCGTTCACGTGAACGCGGTCGAGGATTTTTTGGATGTGAGGTCGCGAGCGTTCCGCTGATAAAATCAGCGGATTCGATCGCGCGTGAACAGCGAAGTTGCTGAACACCCTATGATGACCGTGACACCTGTGGCCTATTTCCCTTGAGAAACCTTGAGACACCAGCGGAGGTAGGCCTCGATCCAGGGGTCAAGCTCACCATCAAGTGTCGCTTGGGGATGCGAGGTTTTGTAATCCGACCGGTTATCCTTGCAGTAGGATTCCGGGTGCAAAACATAGCTACGGATGGTTTCTCCACCAAAACCGATCCGCGATTTTTGTCCCCGGCGTGCTGCCGAGTCTGCTTCTCGCTTGTCCATCTCCATCTGGTACAACTTCGCGATCAACATTTTTCTCGCGAGTGCACGGTTCTGGTGCTGGCTGCGTTCATTCTGGCATTGGACCACGGCATTGGTTGGCAAGTGCGTCAAGCGGATGGCCGAGTCGGTTTTATTCACCTTCTGCCCCCCCGCACCACTCGCCCGACAGATATCTTCACGAATGGTCTTGGGGTCATCCCATTCAATATCAATCGTGATGCTGTCGTCGAGTTCCGGAGTCACATCCACCGCGGCAAATGACGTTTGACGACGGTGCGCCGAATCGAAGGGGCTCATGCGGATCAAGCGGTGGTTCCCGGTTTCTCCCTTCAAAAGTCCAAAGACGTAGGGGCCACGAATCACCAGCGTTGCCGAGTGAATTCCCGCTTCTTCCGCCGGCGAGGCTTCGAGTAATTCCGTGGCAAAGCCTCGACGTTCTGCCCAACGCTGGTACATTCGGACCAGCATTTCGGCGAAGTCTTGTGCATCAGTCCCCCCTTCACCTGATTGGACCGCCACATAGGCGGAATTGGCATCCTCTGGGGCCGACAACATCGCCTGCAGCTCAACTTCTTCGTACTGTTGTTGCAGTCGTTCCACCGTTTGCTGAATTTCTGCAATCGTTTCTGGTGTCTCTTCAGCCTCGGCAAATTCCACCAGAACGGCGAGATCCTCGGAGCCGGAATAAAGCTCGTTGATCGGCTTCAGGGACGCATTTAACGTCTTTAGTTCATTGACCTGGACCTGAGCTTTTTCCTGGTGATCCCAGAAACCGGGGCTTCCCATCGCCTCATTGATTTTTGCAATACGCTGATTCTTGGTATCGCAGTCAAAGAGACCCCCGCAGATGGAGGATGCGGTCGATCAACTTTTGGCACTGGTCTTTCAGCTCATTATCCATTTCGGCTTCTTATTCCTCAGAGACGAATGCAACGCGGCTCGGTCGAGAACCCGCAGCGCAAACAAGTTCGAATTTCCATTTCACGAAGTATATCGGCTGTCCCCAAAATGCAACCCGCCGAATCGGTTTTGTCCCATACGGAACAGATTCCCTCACCCGATGATCAGACGTACTTCCTGATTAGACGTATTTCGGTATTTTTGGTGCGGGAATCTCGTCCAGCAACCGTGTCACCACCGATTCTGCCGACATTCCTTCCGCTTGTGCCTGGAAATTGGTCGACAGCCGATGCCTGAGTACGGGAATGGCCACTCGCCGAATATCCTCGATTGCCACACTTGGCCTTCCATCCATGGCGGCGATCGCCTTGGCACCAGCGATCAGGAATTGGCCTGCGCGGGGACCTGCCCCCCAGTCGACAAGTTCCCGAACGAACTTCGGTGCGGAATCATCCAGCGGGCGTGTTGCTCGAACCAATCTGGCGACATAGTTCACGGTTAACGGGCCGATTTCGATGGCATGAATCTGCTTTTGCAAGTACAGAATCGCTTTCGCAGAAAGGACCTTACGAACTTCTTGTCGTTCACTGCCGTTTCCCGCATTCAAGATCATTTCTTCTTCGGCCAGATTCGGATAATCGACCTTGACGTTGAACATGAAACGGTCCAGTTGCGCTTCGGGCAACGGATAAGTCCCCTCTTGTTCGATTGGGTTCTGTGTGGCAATCACAAAAAAGGGCTCGGGAAGCTGATAAGTTGTCTGGCCGACCGTGACTTCTCGCTCTTGCATCGCCTGCAGCAGTGCGGCTTGTGTTTTTGGCGGGGTCCGGTTGATTTCATCGGCGAGCAGGATGTTCGTAAATACTGGGCCTTCCACAAATCGGAATTCGCGACGCCCGGCATCATTTTCATCGAGCACATTCGTGCCAGTGATGTCAGACGGCATCAAGTCCGGCGTAAATTGGATCCGTTTGAACCGCACATCCAGAATTTGGGCGATCGTCGATACTGTCAGCGTTTTTGCCAAACCTGGTACTCCAACGAGTAGACAATGGCCACCGGTGAAGATCGCTGCCAGTATCTGTTCGATGACCGCGTCCTGCCCAACGATCACTTTGTGCAGTTCTTCCGTCATCAACTCGCGATGTTTCCGAAATTTTTCGAGAAACTCGTCAAAATCCGGTTTCTTTTCTGCCAAGGTCATTCCCCTTTACGCTTCGGAGTCAAATCGATGAAGTGACCGCTGTTGTGAAGTCACCACTGTAAGGGACTGGCCCCGTGTTGAAAAGTTG
>JBIKZJ010000608.1:0-3109 GCA_044354755.1 Schlesneria sp.
CCCCCGGTGATTGAATCACCACCCAGATTGCTCCAGCAAAAACTGTAATCAGGAGTGTCGCCCCTAACCAAAAGTACTTCCAGACGGGTTTAACGAACCTGAACCGTGAGAAACTCCCAAAGAAAACGAGAATGCCGAGAATCAGAAGTGGATAGAGATTTGATGTCAGCAACCTCATTTCCAATCCCCCAAAGAGATCAAGTTACATTCAATGGAATTGAGATTGCTCACATTGTTCAGCCTGGAAATGTGTGGGCTTTCAAGTCATTCAAAGTAGGGTTGTGCATCCCCAGCAAGTAATCCTTTCGATTAGCCAAATCTCGCAGGATTTTCTCAACGGAAGACGACGTCAATTTCTTCGTCGTCGCGAGTTCTTGCAGGATTAGGGGCATGTTTCCGACATCGAGTCCTCTATGTTGAATCGATTTGGCGAGTCGCTTGTCCCCCGTGACGACGGAGAGTTTGAAATGAACCGCAGTAGAGAAAACGAGTTTATCCACCTCAGAGAGTGCTTTGCTCAGTCCCGCTGATGACAAAAGATTTGACAATTCGTTCGGAGTTGGTAGCGGGCATAGTTCCACGATTTCCCACATTCGCTCAGCGATTTCATTTTGCATTTAGTCCGCCGACAAGCTTGCTTCTAACGCCAGCAACTTCTTCGGAAACCAGCGTGAAAGACTTGGCCGATCCTGAAGCATTTTGTCGAGCGTGATAAGCGAACAAGTGTCATACAATGCCGTCTTCCACCAACTCATGTTTGGGTCTCAGCCAGTCCGTGGTGATTTCTTGTGCCCTATCCACCGTGACTTGAAACATCTCGGCTACCTTGGATGTGCCGATTAAGTCTTGTAAAAAGGCGGAACGAACGAGACGACTGAAACGAGTCGTCCGATACAAAATCTCTGGTTTAAGCGGATCAGGTTCGAGTTCTTCCATTGTCGCAGGGCCGACAATCCCTAGCTGCCGCTTGATTTGATTCATGAAAATCGCCGGTGGCACAAGTTCATGTAACTCCAGTTCAGTGACTCGTCGATACAGACAGTGAAAGCTGACGTGAAAAATTCGCTTCAACAGAATCAAAGCATTGAACAAAGATAGTTTGTTGAGCCGCTCTTCTTTCCAAACTCGCACGAGTTCATCGCTTGGCACGAGAAAGTTGCCTGCAAACTTGTCTGCTTCTTTTTCGTAACGCTTGGTATCCAATTCCTCATCTTTCTCGTTGCTTGTGAAAAGGTGAGGGTGAAGCACTAAATGCCCCAGTTCATGGGCCGCACTGAATATGGTTCGCTCGACGACCCGTTTGCGATCTTTCAACATGACGAGGGTCATATCGCCCTGAATCGTGCTTAGCCCCTCAAGACCCTTGCCTTCATACTTAAAGAAGAGCGTGCGAACGCCGAGACCTTCAAGAACGCTGGCGATGTTCTCCGGTCCAGTATCATGTAGTCCGCTCATTTGGCGAAGTGTGTCCGCCGCCATTTCGATTTCTCGATCCTTGAGTGGACCTTCGCCATCACCATCAAAATTCCTCAACTTGCCATGAAGTCGCGAGTTCATGATTTCTTCAATCTCGTCATACGCACGCAAATACTTTCGAGCAGAGACGGTGATCGCAGGGTCTTTCCGAAGTGGTGTATGAGCACGAAATGCAAAGCGTGGCGGAATCGAAACTGCCCCATCGCAGAGGAGGTCATTGATGGTGCAACCCAAAGCACCAGATAAACGCACGAGGTCGCTTGCATTAGGCTCGGTTTTCCCGGCCTCGTAGTTCGTGATTGTGTTGCGGCTCACACTGACACCATCTGCAAGTTGTGCCACGGTCATTCGCATGGATTCCCGTTGCTTTCTGATCAAACTGCCCACGGTGTTGCGCGCCGCCTGTGCCGGTACGACAGGTTTTTTGGGCATGATTCATTTTCCTCCTCGAAATATCAGGATTCTCAAACTCTTGTGTGAATTGCACTTGTGATTGCACAAAACATTGTGCATCAACAGGGGATTGACAACGTGAACGCATAATATGTTATGCAATCGGCCAGCCAAATGGCAAGACTTGCACAAAATTTTGTACTTGAGCATTCGTTTTTTGTCCAGCCTGCTGGGAAAACCGTCAAATAATGAATGGGGAAAGCGAAATGGCTTGGAACGAGAAACGTTCGAAAGAACGAGTCAAAGCGAATGATTTCAGGGACGAGGATTTGAATGTTCAGGACCTGTCCCGGTCGATGGATTTTTCAAACCTTGGCAGGCCTAGGGGACACTTGGCAGGACTAGAGGGGCAGGCCTAGGGGACACTAAAATCATTTTGGTTTGCTGAGTCAGTAACGTTAATGACAGCGGAGCGGGAGGGGGCAAAAGCATCTCAAAGGGAGAGAAATCACGCGATTTTCGTACTCTTGCTGCCGGAAAAACACAAGAGAACGCGATCAAGTCGCCACGAGGCCGACAAGAACTCCTGACTCGTTGATTTTTTGACCACCGAGGGGATCTTCAATTTGCCTCAGTCCGGTTTTCTCGAATCGTTGCTACTCAGAAGTAGGTAACAACTCGCGGATCCGGGGACGCATGCGATGAGGAAAGCCGGAAATTCGACTGCGTGTCGCACGGATCGTCTGGGGATGACCGGCGACAACTGCGAATAATTTACCGAAATCCTGCACCAACTCGACCCAAGCGGTGGCAGCGGGAAGTTTGCCGCTCAATCGCTGGAAAAGGGGCGGCGTCGACGGCGGAGTCGTTCCTCGCTTGCCGGGAGCCACCTGCCGGGCGGTCCAATCGAGTAACTCCAGATAATCCCCCTGTGACATGGCCAGAAAACCCTTGTCGCTGCAACGAAACCGCTGAGAACTGGCTTGCGGTTGCAGTCGGTTTTCATTCGCTGAGATCAATGCAATCGGTGACAAAAACCGGTCTGCAGTCGCATGGGGCGCTACGACAATCGTAGAAACAGCCTGAGAAACCTCTTCAGTGCCAATTGCCTCGGGTATGATCGAGGTGATTGGATTGCCTGAAGATTCCTCGTTCGCCTGAACGGTTCCTGACGTAGCGGAGCGGGAGTCGTCATTTGCTGGTAATACCGACTGAAGTCGGCGCTGGACTGAGGTGAAAT
>JBIKZJ010000016.1:0-32646 GCA_044354755.1 Schlesneria sp.
TCGGTTTGTATTGGAATTCGTCTTGATCAAGCTCAGCGGGCATCAGCGAATTGGAATTCATTTGGTTTACCATAGACATCTCGTTCAACCGGGGTTTTGCCCACTTCAATTTACCGACTCGCCCCCAGGCATTCCACAGGCCGCCCGAAATCTTTCTCAGAAATCGATTCGTGGTATTCTACGTCAAAACATCGAGGGATGTTGGCCAGACGAGAAAAAGACTGGCAGCCCAGCGGGCAGGTTTCGTGATGGAATCGCGGCGTCGGGTACTGGAGGTCCCCCGACGGGCCTGTGGAGTGCCGCATTTGAATGCGATTCATCGCCGTCGAATCAATGTCATTCACATGGGACAACGTGGTTGAGTCGCTATTGATCACTCATCGTTTTGTATCTGGATTTACCCTGAAATTAACACGGGTTTTTCTGGATTTTTGGTAAGGATTGGGGTTAGTATCAAAAAATGCGTTTTCAAAATTCCTGACTGATTTGGGGAATCCCCGAGTCGCCCTTCATCATTCGGTGATCCTGAAAACTTGTTTTCAAAAAACACCGGTTCCGTTTGTCAAAACGGCTCCCTTTGCAGGATTTTCGCTTTGATTTTTGTAACCGTCGGAAATATGGATCCCTTTGATCGCTTGCTGCAGGCCGTTGATGATTGGATTGCGAGCCAATCGATCCAGGAAACGGTCTTTGCCCAAATCGGCAAGAGTCAGTACCAGCCGAAGCACTTCCAAGCGGTTCGATTTTTGACTCCTCAGGAATATCGGCAATCCTTTGAGGAGGCTCGGTTTGTGATTGCTCATGCCGGCATGGGTTCGATCATTACCGCAATCGAATTGAGCAAGTATATTGTCGTGATGCCGAAGCGAGCGTCGTTGGGCGAGCAGCGAAATGAGCATCAATTGGCGACGGCACGCCATTTCCAGCGATACCATCGGATCCGGGTCGCCGAAAACGAACACGATCTTCCGCTGGTCGTCGGCCAATTATTGTCTTCTCAGTTCGATTCCCCGGCGAATCACACGGATTGCGATGCAGAGACTTGGCCTCCGAATGAGTCTCTGATTCAATTTGTGAACGAATTTTTGACTTCGACCTCGACTGTCAGCATCAAAAAATAAACGACTCAAGGCCGATCCCACATTCCGGTTCACGGTTGGGTCTGATGAGTATTCGTCATGATTTCGTCTTGAGAAGAGATCATCTCATCTCAGCTCGGATCCTGCTCATTCAAGTTCGCTTGGTGATCGGGTTGCGTTTCAGATCGGAAATGTCCGGTCCGTGGGGAATGACCGTTGAGACTTCTTGTCCCGATTCTCTCACAATTGAGTGGGCAGGAAACCGACTCGCATCCGACCGCATCCGACCGCATTCGAGTCGCTCGGGTCCCCCTTTTTTGCAGGTTTGCTTCGACGCAATGCCAAACTTGCCTTGTTGTTGCGGCGTTGACGTGCCAGAAGCGGATCACGAGTTTCGCCATGGGGGAAACCCTTCCAGAGCAGAGTCTGCAGCAAGTTTCCGTCCGGCCAGTCGATTCCCGTCCGGTAGGATCGCCGGATCGAAAAATTCTTCCCATCGCTGATGTTCCTCGCTGACCAAAGTCCGTTCTGCAGTTTTTTACCCAAAACCGTCCTGCTTCCCGTACCTGAAACCCTCTTGATGAGTCGATCTTAAAAAATCTGCACAAGGTTTGTTGAGAGTCTTGGGTTTCCGCTTTTGATAAGATTCGTTACAATTGAACGCGCTGGGTCTTAAGAGGTCTCGTTGAAGCGGGGCTCCTTGGTACCGTGCGTGTTTATTGCACGGTGTTATTTGGTTTCGGCCTGTCAGGAATTCTTTCTGATTGGTGACAGTCTGGGTTTCAATACCCGACAATCACCAACACGACGGGCTGAATTACCAATCAAAAGCGCCAATACGGAGAGGTGGCAGAGCGGCCGATTGTGCAGCACTGGAAATGCTGTGTCCTCGAAAGGGGACCGAGGGTTCGAACCCCTCCCTCTCCGCTCGTTCTCGCAGCCTGTAAAACAAAAACTCTTGTTTTACAGGCTTTTTTCGTATTGTGGCTCTGCGAATCGATTCCTTGGCAATCAGATGATGCACTGCGATGGAATTCGTATCGCCAGTTTGTCGGTTCTCGCCGTCAATTTGCCAGAGATGCAATCCCCTGCTGCGATGAATCGGCGAACGTGGAATTCAGGGGAGATGGATCCTGCAGTTGTCCGGATTTTCACGCGGGGAATTAAACAAAAGTTAACGGAGGTCACAAAGGGGAGGGGCAGAGGTTCGCCATGGAATTTGCCCCCTGTTGCTTTCAGGCGTTGCCAGGTGCGATCAGACGATGATTTGGCGGTCGGCCTGACAGAGAAAATCGTAGGCCTCACTGCTGTTGTCGATCGCGCGCAGATCGTCCACAAACCCAGGGGTCTGCAGCAGGCGTCCGAGTCGTGCCAGAACATGCAGGTGCGTGCGTGAATCACGGCAGGCGACCAGGAAAAACAGGTCTGTCATCACGTGACGGGGTGCACCAAAAGGGATGCCGGACGAGAGTCGCCCGTAGGCAATGACGGACTGTCCGAGGGCCTCGGGCAAGGGATTGCGGGGGTGGGGAATGGCAACTCCATTCTCGAAGGCGGTCGACAAAACGGACTCGCGATCTTGCACTGCCGAGAGTAGCACGGCGGGTTGCCAGACATGCCAAGTCCGTCCCGCAACTTCCACCAGGCTTTCCAGCAAAGATCGTTTGGTGCGTGCTTCGAGCGGCACCATCACCGTTTCGGGTGTTAATAACGCCGCAATCGGGTGGGGGTCGGTAAATTCGGCCGAACGATGGGTTTGCTCGAGAACAGCAAGCTCGCGATCTGTGTACTCACGCATCTCTTGTTCAAGCCAGTGCGTGATCTCCGTGGGGTGGAACTGCCATTCACCGGCAATTTTTCGCCCGGGAACGCGCCCTCGCTGCACGAGTTTTTCAATTTCTCTGCGGTCTCGTCCCAATTGACGAGCCAACTCTTCAAGGCTGAACCAATCTCGCGACATGTTTCGGCCAGACATTCAAAAAGCGGGAGGGATCATAGCGGGAGGAATCAGCAGGGCATTCTGTCCATCACGAGTCATTGTTACCGGACAAAAACTTCACCGGTTAAAAAACGTCAATCGAAAATCCGATCTTATCGCGGGCAAACGACATTCCCGATTGCGAAAACCGTGAGCCGATTTTCTCGCTATTCAGCTCACCGAGGTCGTTTCACGAGACATCGCTTTCACCGTGGCATGGGCCTGTTCAATCAAATGGGGGTAATTCATTTTCCACACATTACCGGACCAAACCTGAATATCAAAGTAACCCGCGTATCCTGCCGACTGAAACGCCTGAATTATTTCGGGTAAGGGAATCAACCCATCGCCCGGCATGCGTCGATCCACTTCGGATTGTGGCGCCCGATGACAGTCGCTCAGTTGCACGATCTTGGTTAACGAGATCAGTTCGGGGATCCGTTCAATCAGCCGAGGTTCTTGCCAGAGGTGGTAGGTGTCGAAGGCGAGTCCCACCGAAGCGTGGTTGACTCGCGATAAGAGGCTCAGTGTCTGTTCGAGGCTATGCAGAAAGGTCCAGCGTTTACTGTAAATCGGATGCATGGGGAGTACTGACAGCGTCACCTGTGCTTGCTCGGCCACATCGGCAAGTTGCCTCAGTCCATCCACCACGAGACGCTGGCTGTGATTGGTGGTATGGCCATTGGTCGACCCACCGACGATGATCAAGGTCTTCGCTCCGACCTGCCGCGCCTGCTCGATGGCATGACAACCATCGTCGATGGCTTCGAGATAACTCAGGCCACACCCTCCGGTGAAGCCCCCCGCGAACGAAAGAGACGAAACCGGCAAGCGGGCTCGTGCCAGCGCCTCGGCAGCTCGTTCTTCGCCAAATTGCGACAGCTTCGGACGCCACAGACCAATTGCATCAAATCCCGCTTGTTTAAGTTGTCCCACTTCGTCTGCCAGCGACCACCTGAGTGTCGTCAACTGGTTGAGTGACAACTTCAGCGGTGCAACAGAAATCTGCGCAGTGGGCTTATGGCTTAAAAAGCCAGCTGTTTCGAGGTTCAAAGCGGTGCCTTGAATACTTATTTTGGAGATCGGTTTGCTCACTCTTGGGTCTCTCAAGAGTCCGGGTCAACGAGGATGCAGGAAGGGTCCTCGCGTGGATGATGGTCTGATGACGAGTCGTCAAACCTCACGGGGCAGAATTGTGCCCAAGTATGTACCAATTGCCAAGTGCAAGTGGCGAGTTTTATTCAGATTAGAAAATCCTTCCCAATTCAATGAGTGCAACTCGCTTGACAGGGTCATTCCGAAAAGTCACCGCTGCTGTGGAAATCGGACCGAAAGGCCGAAGGGTTTTTGCCGGATCCCTGAGGTATTCCCTCAGGTTGTACCTTTCTTGGGGAATTCATCGATTGCATTGGTATGAGCAAGGCCTGTGGAACAACACCCAGCACCAAGGTCATCATGGCGGCGATCAGTCCTGCAATCAATGGCCCCTGTGCACCACGGGCTTTCGATCGTGCCAGCGGCGATTCCAGAAACATTTCGCGCGCAAACCGAATGCTGGCCATCACCATGAACGTGGTGGCGATCATTCCTACCAGCACCGCAAAACGAATCCCACTTTGGGGAGTCGAGATGCTTGATGTCGATTTGATGTGCACATGATAACTCGACAGGATCATCAGCCATCGCCCCCAAAAGCCCGCAGTCCCGGGGAGGCCAATCGAACTTGTCAGTGAAACCAGTAACGCCACTGCGGCCCAGGGGGTAACCTGTCCGAGCCCCTTCAGCTCTTCCAGGAATTGGATATCTCGCCCACTCCTCGCTAAATGGCCGAGAGTCCCTAAAGTGCCAATCAGTGCCAGCAGGCTGGCAAATTGTGAGAACACGATCAGGGAAAGTGTTTCCGTCTGTCCCGGTAATGCACCCCAGCGGACCGCCGGTGATTCCAGTTCCATCGCCAGGGGCATTAAGCCGACACACAACCAGGATCCGTGTAGCAGCAGCAAGGCGGTCAGCCAGCGGGGAATTGCCGGCAAACCCGGCGAAAAGCCTTGGACGACCAGGATGATGGTCAGCAGAAATGAGGCCAGGCTGACTACCATCAAGACCACAACCAGTTGCTGTCCCAGCCCCACAAATTCCTGACCAATCAACCTTACCAGTGCAATCGAACCTGCCAGATGACCCGAGAGCAGAGCGAATCCCGTCGAGAGCACCGATCGACGTTGCGGGTCAAATCTCGTTCCCAGCGAAAACGGAACGAGGCTCATGCGCCCCAGCAGACTCAGAATGATCAGTCCCGCCGCAAGCAGCAGCCAATGCGAGGGATCCATCGCCATTCTCTCGGCATCTGCCGGATGATAGGCATCAACGAGGACTCGTTGAATCGCATCATACTGCGTTGTCTGGACCACGGCCGTGAAGAGAGCCATCCCAAACCACATCCAGCCTGACGCCAGCCAGTGCAGCCAGGCAGGGGATCGTTCCTTGCGCAGTGTCTTGTACGTGACCAGTGTCTCGTCCGCGAGCAGCGTCTCGTCGGTGACCAGCGTCTCGTCCGTGACTTCAGACGACCCCCGTTCCGCCGCGACCGAGCCCCGTGGACATCGCCACAGCCCTCGCGTCGCCAGGCTGACGATTTCCAGTGACATTCCCAGTGCAAGAAAATCATGGGCCTGAGCCACCAGCATCAGTCCCCCGACGACAAACAAGCGAAAGCCACATGGATTCAGGGGTTGATGCTGATCTGGCGCTGCATCAAAAAACAATCCGACAGCACCGAGACCAAATAGCAGCACCAGCCACTGTTCTGCGACTGCCAGCAGATCGTTGGTCCAGGGTGACCGAGTCATGATCGCCGGATCGACGGGCAGGACTTGAATGGGATCCCCCCACAAGCTGCAGGCGGTTGCCAGCAGCGCCAGCAATGGATACCAGCCGGTCATTGCAGAGAATCGTCCCGGCGACAAACGTCCCAGCACCATGGCGAGCCCTCCGGCAGCAAGTAAAATGGTCGGAGGGAGTGGAAGCGGCATAGAGTCCTGTCTCGTGCAAAGGACAAGTGACGTTAAGGAAAGCAATCCGTGGGGGTTTCAAAAAACAGTCTCCTCTTGAACGGCCTTGCGAACAAGTCAGCCCGAGCGGGATTTGTGATTTGTCGCCCCAACCCATCCCGGCAAAAAACTCTTATCCGCAGGATTGTGCTTCTTTCTTGCACGGGCAATCATCATAGTCACAGTCATCACACCCCTTGAAAAAACCGTCTGGGAAATCTTCGTCATGAGCACCACATTCTCGACCACTTCTCTTCGTGCTGGCATGGTCGGCATGGGGATGATCTTTGACGAAACGTATCGTCCCTTTTTCGAGCAAACCCATCGGGACGGTTTGTATGACCATCGATTCGGAGTTGTCCGGGTGCCACTGGTAGCCGTTGCATCCCGGACGGGCCAGCGGGCCGAAGCTTATCGCCAGCGGGCGGGATCCGGCATCCACCCCTTCGCCAGTTTTTCCGGAGAGAACTCGGTCGAATCCCTGATCGCGGCCGGCGTTGATTTTGCCTGTGTCGCCACACCGGACAACCGTCATTTCGAGGCCGCAAAACGCTTGCTTGAGGCGGGGATTCATGTCCTGATCGAGAAGCCCTCGGTCTTGAATTTGGCCGAACTGGAAGAATTGACGGCGCTGGCACGACGGAAAGGGCTGCTGGCAAAAGTCGTCTACCACAAACTGTTGGATCCCGATCACAAGAAGCTGCGAACTTTCGTCGCCGACAATGTGCTGCGACACGTCAACAACGGATACTGCTCGCTGCTCGAACCAAAACAGATTTCCGGCAGTCAGTTTGCCGAATGGATCACCGGCCGCAACCCTGGGACTTATGTGGCGGTCCACTACGTGAAACTGATCGACTTTACGTTTGGAGGGCGACTAAAAACCATTACCGCCACGGGTCAGCGTGGGATTGTCGGTCCCCAACAAGGTCCGACCTGGGACAGCACGCAGCTCCGGATGATATACGAATACAATGACGGGCGCGAGGCCGCATTCGATATCCACACCTCATGGGTGACGCCAGACAATTTCCCCGGTTATGTCGAGCAAGAGGTGCAGTTTCGATTTGATAACGGCGTGTGGAATGGGCATTCTCGCAAACGGGGGGTGGAATGTACGATTGAAGGCGAGACCCCCCTCACCCGAAAAACCACGATCAACAATCACTACAACGGCACGTTCCTCGAACCGTGGGGTGAGCGATCTCAGCGGGGGTACGGAATTGAAGTCCTTGATCGCTTCTGTCGGGAACTGGCCTATGTCAAATTTGGCGGACTGTCGAGTAATCAGCCGCAGCGATACGCGCAGATGCAGCAACTCGCTTACAACGATCTGGCGGCAGACTGGCAGACGGTAGCGACCGTTCAGGGGTTAGAGGCGATTCTGGAACGGCAGGCTGCGGGTGAGCCTGACTGTGTGGTGCGTGTGGGTGACCAACAGGGAGCGCTGGTGCTCTATCGTCCTGGCCACGCAGAGCCGGTGGTGTTGCACAATTACCCCCAATCCTGAAATCCTCAAATTCTGAAATTTTAAAAAAACTTCCGATTTTCATCCAAGATTTCTCTGAGCTCAGCGAATAACAGGTGACGGTGACGTGAACAGTTGGTGTTCTCCGCTTGTCAGGCAGTTTTCCGGGCGAATCAGAGGGGGTGAATGATGTTGAAAAAAGGGTTGCTGGGTCTGGCGGTGGCAGCGCTGCTGGGAACATTCGTGTTGGGCCGCGAAGCGGTCAGTTATGTCCGCGCAGGATGTCAAAATGTCCGGAATGCCGTGAAGGCTGAAGTTCCCATTGAGTTCGAAATCGAGCGTGCCCGAACCATGGTGGATCAACTGATTCCTGACATTCGGCAATGTATGCATGTTGTGGCGGAACAGCAGGTGGATCTGGAACACCTGCAAGCGACGCTGGCCCAGAAAGAACTCGATATCGGCAAACAGAAAGAAGTGATTCTGGCGCTGCGGACCGATTTGGGAAGCGGCAAAGGTTCGTTCGTCTATGCAAAGCATTCCTATACCGCAGGCGATGTGAAACGCGATCTCGCGTCCCGATTTCAGCGTTTCAAGGTGGCCGAGGAGATTTTGACGGCGGACCGCAAGATCATGGCGGCTCGACAACAGACACTGGTGGCCAATCAGGGAAAACTTGAAAATATGATGCAGGCCAAAAAAGAGCTTGAAGTGAAACTCGAACAGCTGCAGGCACGCATCCATACGGTCAAGGCTGCCGAGCTCGTCTGTCAACTCGCCGTCGATGATTCGAATCTCAGCCACGCTCGCAAGTTGATTACCGACCTGAACAAACAGCTGGACGTGAAGCAAAAAATGCTGGATGTGGAAGGAAAGTTTGTTGGTCTGATTCCCGTAGAAACCGTGGTCCCATCGGTCCCTGCGGATCTCGATCAACAGATTGATGCCTATTTTCTTCAGCCGATCAGCGACGATGCGGTCGCGATCAAGTGACGTTTTTCCTGTGCCTGTACGGGTGATCACCGCTGCTGCTGGCATCGAGGGACCGATCTTCTGGGACGAAATTTGATCCGAAACCGATCAAGCTGCGTTACACTGACAGCTGGGGGTAATCAGGGATGCATTCGCCTGTCAGGAGGGCTTGGCGGCTGCGACTCGTCCCATCGCGGTGACAGCGGACGCGACTTGGTTGCATCAACAGACTGTCAAGCGTGTAGGGGGATTTTTGTTGTCGACCACTGGGATTGACGTTTAAAAACATGCGATTCACCTACCAGACCGGTGCTCAGCCCCTTGCGGGTTACACGATTCAACGCGGCATTGACCGCGGTGGGTTCGGGGAGGTTTATTTCGCGCACAGTGACGGTGGCAAAGAGGTCGCGCTCAAGCTGTTACACCATCAGGATCAGGACGTCGAAATCCGTGGGATTACCCAGTGCCTGAACCTCAAGCATCCCAATCTGGTGAATCTCTTCGACCTGAAAACCGACTCGAAGGGTGATCGCTGGGTGGTGATGGAATATGTTTCCGGGTCGAACCTCGAAGATGTGCTCGCCTCGTTTCCCGACGGATTACCCTTGAACGAGGTTCGTGACTGGTTGCGGGGAATGGTGGCCGGAGTTTCCTATCTGCACGACCGGGGGATCGTACACCGTGATCTCAAGCCAGCGAACGTGTATTGCGAGAATGGGGTCGTCAAAATTGGTGACGTGGGGCTCTCTAAACAGCTCGATCGTGATCATCGGCGGCAGCACACCCAAAGTGTGGGGACTGTCTATTACATGGCTCCCGAAGTCGCGCGGGGCCAATATGGTCCCGAGGTCGATGTCTATGCGCTTGGCGTCATCTTGTATGAGCTCTTAACGGGAAGGCTGCCATTCTCGGGTGAAACGACGGCAGAAATCCTGATGAAACATCTGACTGCCGACCCGGATTTGCTACCCATCCCCCAATCATTACGCCCGACTTTGGCTCGGGCCCTGCGGAAGGATCCCGCAAAACGGACCCAGACCGTACTGGAACTCGAACACGATTTCCTCAAGGGGATTTCCGCTGCTGCTGCTGCTGAGCTGCCGATGGAGATTCCGAACGAGGCGTTTTTGCCGCCGCTTCCTCCCCGCTTTCACCCCCGAAACCCGCCTCAGGCTCACGGACGACAAGCGACTCGGCCCAATCTTGGTGAGCCTGATCATCCCTCGGCGGCGAACCGCAATCCCCTGACGAGGAATTCTCTGCCGAAAAGCGTTCGTACAGATCACGCTGCCAACGGCCAATTACAACCGTGGAGAAAACGGCTGCTGTGGGTGGTGGGGCTTGTTTTCGTAGTGTATTTCGCAAGGAGTGCCAATCCGAATAATCCTTTTTTTTCGAGCACCGACCAATTCGGAGCTTTCCATACGTTGAATGCGGATCACTGGTCCTGGGACCGATCCGTGCTCATCAAGCTGGGCATTGTTGCGGTTGTGCTCTACTACTTGACGAAGTCCTTCCGGAAAAAATCGCCATCGCGACGAATGCAATCCGCTCCCTGGAAAACGGGGACGCGAGTGACCACCAATGGGGCGCAGGGAAAATCCGCACATCAGCCGCTGGGGGCGAGATCAAGTTTTCCCCGCCCGGGCTTGGGGAGACAAGTCGGGCAGGGAATCGAGATCCCCTGGCGAGCACGAGGGTTGCAACTGGCGGATTCACTCGGTCAGGCAACCGTGATTGCCTGTTTACTGGTGGTCGCTATTTCGATTTTACTGCAGTGGTTTCCGCTGACTCGTTCACCGGTCCTGCCGTCACTCGAACATCACGCCCTGTTTGCGGCGGTGTCGATCGTAGGAGCATGGCTGATTCTGATCGGTCATGCGGTGACAGGGGGGCCAGACTGGAACCATCGTCAGCGGTGGTACGCACGATTGATGATTGGAGTGTTACTGGGAGTCTTTGCGGATTGGGTGAATCAGTTTCTGATGGTCACGACCCCTCCGGCCGCCTATGTCTGGTCCTCGGCAATCTCGTCATTGGGAAGGCTGCCATTGACCGAGCCGTTTGCGAATCCGACCGGCTTGGGGTTCAGTTGCTTTTTCGCGGGGTGGCTGGGGTTCAGGCGCTGGTCAAGCGAACTTGACCCCCGTCGTCCACAACGATTGCGCCTCGGGGCACTGCTGGGTGCCGTCACCGCCGCCTGCCTGGTGACGCTCGTTTTCAAATTTCCTCAATGGTACGCCCTGCTCTGGGCGCTGACGATCTCGACCATCGTTCAACTGGTGTCCCCCTGGAGCCCGAGTCGCGCTGGTTTTGAGCGGAGATAAAAAATGCAGTCCATGGTGTGGAGCGGGGTTTCGATGACACTCTTAGGGGCATTGCTGCTGCTGGCCGTTGTGCTGCGCGGGCTGTCGATAATCGTGACACGACTCTACCGCAACATTGCGTTGAGACAATCGTTGAGGCAACTCGTGCGGCAACCGCAGGCCGCGAATGCACGGACCCGTTGGTCGATGTTGTCGGGGCTCTTGGCTGCGATGGTTTCATCGTGGTTGGCCCCCGTCTGCGTCATCGCGCTGTTTTTTGTCTTGAGTGGCAACGCGGGGCCTGCGGGGAATTCGTTTTTGGCGACAGGTGCTCTGGACAAACCTGTCAAACCTGTCGAGTCTGCGGGGTCTTCCGAGTCTACTGATGGTGCGCGTATTTCGACATCGAGTTTTTCGACAAATCGGGGCGAGGAATCAGTCGCCACCAGCAAGCCCGCTTGGGTTGAAACGGGCGACCGAACCATTTCTGCGGACGAGCAACTGGTCGTTTTGTCCAGTACACTTTGGAGCACTGCCGAGGAGGCTGCTGCGGAACTGCGTCCTCGCGCAGCCACACTCGTCCGTCGGGACTTTGAACATCGTCATCCCCTGCTGATTGAACGAGCCAGTCCACGGTTGCTCACGGATGATCGCTTGATCGAAGCCGCCCTCAAGCGGCGATTTCTTGAACCTGTGGAACAGGATTTCGGTACGTTTTCATCGCCGATGTATCGGCTCTGGTGGCAGGTCGAGATTTCACCATTGGTGCGTACTGAGCTGTACCCCGACTGGAAGCGGGGGGTTGTGGGGACTCGAGTCCTGGCGATCGGTGTCGCTCTGGCTTTACTCACTCTGATCGCCAGCGGGTTCACGCTCTCTGGCCAGTTGCATCGAGTCTTCAGTCATCGATTGCGGGTTGACGACTGACCCTTTGCAGTCAAGCGATCGAGATTGCAGTTGGAACCGCATTGCCAACAAAATCAACAGGAATTCCCGATTAACTCTTTGCCAAACCCTGGTTACGGCAGAGAGAAAATGAGTCCAGCAATGGGCCGCTCCAATCACTGGGAAAGATTAATAAAGGCATTACCGATGTCATAAAACCATCGCACGCCCATTTGTCGTGAATCGCAAAATGAGCGATCCGATGCAGTGAGATCAAATTTCAGGCTTTGGGATTCTGATACCAAGCCTGAGTTTGTGAAAAAAATAAGAATTTTCGCAAAAAGTTGGCGGTCGAGCGTCCGAAACGACGCATTGATCTTGGGGTTTGATAAAACCGAATCTCTTCTCGCAAGCGTCCGAGAACGCAGTTTGAAAATCGCTTCTCTTCAAAGTCATTCCCATGAATCGGCTCTCAAAACGGTACATCACACGAGCGACAGCTCGAGCGACAGCGGGCCAGCGACAGTTCCCGTCTGCAACCCGGCAAGTGCGCCGACGCGGCCGTGTACTCCCTGGCACACTGCTGGAAATCCTGTTTCTCGGTCTTCTGGTCTTGGTCTCATTCGGCCTGATCCAGTTGGTCGTCAACGCGAGCTGGTCAGCATCACCGAGTTCTGCGGTCTTGAACGATCCGATCTCGAACATGACGACGATTTGTGAGGGGAAATCACTGTTCATCAATCGCGGAATTTCGGAAATCATGCGCTTGGATCTGGAACGTGAAATCTGGGAGACCCTGTTGAAAATAAATCAGGGGACTTTGGCACGTTCGTGCGTGGCGGACGATGGCCAAGTCTCCATTCATACGGTCGACGCACAGGAGGTGATGATTCTGCGAAAGGGGGAGTGGATCATTTCCGAGAGGCTGCGGGATCCTCAAGAAAATCCCTCGGGTCGGATCGAAATCGGAATTTCCGCGAAGGGAAACAGGGCGATTCGGGTACTGCGAGAAACCGCCGTTCGGTGCTGGGATCTCTCTCAGGAAGTCCCCGTGGATACCGAGTTCACTCTTGGCGAACCTGCGGAAAAAATCGTCTTGGATCGTAATGGAAATCGCCTATTCGTCGTCACACAAGCAGGAAGCCTCCATGCGTACGACATCGCCTCGGGCGAGTTGTTACAGTCGCTGCGAGGAATTGGTCTCGTAACCGCTAAACCGATCATCTCGGCAGATGGTCAAGCGATTTTGCTGGTTCATGGCCAGTCGATCACGCGCTATGACATTGCGGAAAACCAGATCTCATGGAGGGTGCAGCTCGCTTGGCCACATCCCCTGTATTACGTCGCCCTTTCACCGGATGGAACACGGCTGGCAGTCTGTGGAACGGCGGCACCGATTCACATCTTGGATTTTTCGACGGGAATTTTGCTTCAGACTTTATCCAAAGCCAAATGTTTCGGCGGCCTCGCGTTTTCCGCTGGGAGTCACCAAATCTACTCGGCAGATCTCGATGGCTCGATCCGAGTCTGGTCCGTCAGCGACGGACGTCAAATCAAACAAATCAAACAGAGCTAATCGGATCTGTTCGATCGCTGGGCAATGTCCTGACGCGATCGGCCGTCGAGTTCGAACCGGGTGGACAGGTTTTTAATTGGACAAACAGAGGATTGGACAAACAGAGCAAGATTTGCGGGTCACGCAGCACGATCGACGTGTTGGTCTGTCCTCATGCGATCACCGCAGAAGTCCAATTCGTTGGTAAGGGAGTCTTGGCGACCCCATCGCGAGGGGACTTGCTCAATCCGATCGATCACGAACTCTGCGAACGGTAGAACAACTGGAATGAAACGAGGCGATTCGCAATCCCAACGGATTTCGAATCGCCCCTCATTTCATTTCCATGAGACTCAACAGAGTTTCATTCGAAGTACTCGATCAAACGGACCTATCGGTTGACTAGAAATCGCCAACAATTTCGCCACCGGCAGGTGTTAACAGGCCAATGAACGTATCAAAATTGATGTTCTCGCTGATGAAACGAACGGAACCGTCCCCCAAGAGGAAGTGATTTCCCCCAACGTGGAACGAGTAGGGAACGCTGTTTCCTTGCACACCAAAAATATAGGGTGCGGTCGTATGAGGATATGGAGAAGAGCCAATATCCAGTCCATTCGTCGCATTGAATGGCGTGGTCCCCAAGAAATCGGAACCGTCAGACTTTGATCCGAAGTACAGAATATCGCTCGCTGGCCGGGCCCACCCACCACCATTGACTCGATTGGTCGGTAGCCCCCCGATCTGCCGGGATTTTCGCCAAACCGAGGGTCGGCCGGCCGATTCCGCAATCGCAATCGTGTTTGACAAACCATCAGTCACGTCGGCAAATTTCGCGCCCGACAATTTTGTACCGTTCGCGGTCGTGATCGTCGCATTCTTCGGAAAAAACCCGGCGACATACTTGAACGGGCTCGACGACGTGTCCGCGGGATCGGTGTACAAGGTTGTCAACGGAACGTTCGTGTAAGGAGCGTTCAGCGGTGAGATTCCGAAAATCGGCGAGTAGTCCGTCGAGGCGGCCGTATCCTGGGCCCAGGCTGCTGGGTTATCGGGAATACCGTCTAAAGCGCCACCCCTCGGATCGGAAGGGCATACAAACGCACTGATCTTGGTGCGGGAAAGCGCAACATTTGTCCCTGTGCTCCAATTAATTGTCTGATTGTACTGGTTGTAAATTGTTGCCTGATCAAGATAGGGCAGCAATCCGGTCAAGAGAGCCATACGGATGGTACCAGGGGTCGGCGGTCGCAGACTACTGGGAAGGTGTGAGAAAGTCTGTTCAAAGTTGTGAACAGCCAGTCCGAGTTGTTTCAAGTTATTCTTGCACTGCGTGCGTCGTGCCGCTTCGCGAGCTTGTTGAACGGCAGGTAGTAAGAGAGCAATCAATACGGCAATAATTGCGATGACGACGAGCAATTCGATCAGGGTGAACCCTGCGCGATTGTTCTGCTTCATAGCAGACGGCTTCGGTGCGTAGCGACGAATCATGGTTTCTCTTCTTTCTCTTTCTGAAAGCGTCATCATGTACTCAGCCTAGGATGACGGAAGGACTTCTCCCGTCCACGTTTTAAAGTGATTGAATTTTCCTGGTGACGGAATCTTCCTCGTGACTGATCGAATCTGGTTTTATTTGGAGTGAGTTCACTGCATGGCAACCTTCGTGGTCGTTTCAGGCAGTTGACCGGGTTCTACGGCGATCGCTGGTGCCTCTCGACAGCAGGTGTCACCCCCATCCGCTCGTTTCCCCTTCATTGCGCCAAGCTCTATTTTTTTAATCTCAGCTCGGACGGTTCGATCCCTGCTGAGGAAACATCGAGTGTCAAATCCGTCGTCTGCTCTTTGGCGTACTTCGCGGGGAGGTCGTTGGCGCCGGCGGAGGGGTTTTCTTTTGATCCACCAATCGGATAGTGCAGAGCCAAGACTTTGTAACTCCCCGCCGGCGCCCCGTCGGTCCTGCTGTAAGTACCAAGCGTAAAGCTGCCGTCATCGTTGGTTGTGGCAGTCGGTCTGACCGATTTCGGCACTCCTTCATCCAGAGGAATGAGTGTGACCTGAGCCCCTGCGAGCGGTTTCCCATCGAAAAGCAGGGTTCCAGCGGCCGGATAAACCTTCTCCCAAGGGCTTTTTCCCTTACCGCATCCGATCACGAGCAGGCAAACCGTCAACACCCACGTCACAGGGACGCGAAGCGACAACTTTTTCAAACCCATTTCCGTTCTCAACTTCATGAAAAACTCTCCCTCGCACAGCAAATTTACCACCCATTTTGTCGTGGTTTTTACCGAATCAATGATGGAAGCGAAAAAACGATCACCATCCAGTCCCAGTCGAACCGCCACGCGGAACACTCAAATGTCAACTTTGTTGAACCCGAACTGTAACCCGATCGCGATGGGAAAACAGCACAAAAACCCCATAATCAATTGCATTGCCGCTCCCAACGTCACTCCCTTGAAGGATCGAGCACTCTTCAAGCAAAAGTGACGGCGACCGATTTCGATGGGGCAGATGCCCGTAAGCTCACTAGTAAATATGTACTACTGAGGTGGTGATTATTTTATCGTCATGTTTTCAGGGAATCAAGACCAGTTTGCGGAAAAAACATCCGGATTCACGAATTGCCGTCAAACAGGAGCACTTGCCACATCTCGCGGATTTCCGACGCCACATCGAAACCCCGCTTTCCTGTATGCGAAACGGATTCCCGCGCCCTTGATCCCCGTTTGTGAATTTGACGAGACGCAGAGGAGTAGCAGGATTGATGGGATTGCGATGAAATCAATTCTGCAATGAAGTTTTGACGGCATTGTGCCGAGAAAGTCATCGGCAGGCTGATATCAATCCCGAGAATTAAGAGGCAACTGGCTGCGAGTTTGAGCGCCCCCTTGGCGGCCGTCGAACGAGGGTCAGAGGATTGTCGAAAGCCCGATTGTCGTTCGACTTCACGCCACGCCCCGGAACGCTCGTCAATCCACCCCCAAGGTTGCTGATGAGATTCAGAAATCACATCCTGATCGAATCCCCATTCTTCTGCGCGACAAACTCGCCCGCTTCGCCGCCAACTTTGTGTACGTCGGTAATTCGCCAATCCGCGGTGCCGCATCCTGGCGGCACTGCGGGGCTAGGAGTATCGTCGGTCCCACGCAGATCCTAATCGACCGTTTTCGCAAAATTACTCGCGTGTCACCTGGGATCCTTTCGTCCAATCGATTTGGCGTCTTGTTGATCCGTTGAGAGATTGAGGCAGTTCACGAAAATTCTCTCAGTTGTTCGGGACATCTGATTGCCGAGCTGGGATGAGCTTGTTGAATCTGGGGAAGGTTTGTACCGGGCCCACTTCTTTCATACAGTCTTCTTTCATACAGTCTTCGAGTGACCAAACGATGCCGGACGTGGGCATACTGACCCAACCGAATGGATCGTCACGTGAAAACAATAACATCCCTCGGGCTGCACCAACGAAAGAGATGATGGACGAAACCATCCGAACCGAACAACGTGTGGTCTGTGTGTACTGTGCCTCCAGCCAGGCCTGTCATCCCGATTACCATGCGGCCGCCTATCAGCTGGGAAAACTTCTCGCCGAAGCGGGGTGTGCGATTGTTTATGGAGGTGGGGCCGTCGGCTCTATGGGGGCACTCGCCGATGGGGCACTCGCCCAACAGGGACGCGTGACCGGAATCATCCCGAAATTCATGGTCGAGCTGGAATGGGAACACCCGGGGCTGACCGAACTGCTGCACGTCGAAGATATGCGGACTCGAAAACATCTGATGTTGTCCAATAGCCATGCCGTGGTTGCGCTCCCCGGTGGGACCGGAACCCTCGAAGAATTGTTCGAGGCGATGACACTCAAACGATTGGGACTCTACCTCAATCCGATCGTCCTGGTGAACACGCGCGGGTTTTATGATTCGTTGATCGACCTGATGTCACTGGCGGTGAACGAGCGTTTCATGGGTGAGCAGCATGGGGCGTTGTGGCAAGTCGTCGATCGGCCGGACGAGGTCCTGGCCGCAATTTCCTCAGCACCGAATTGGCCCGCCAACGCGATTCATTTTGCGGCCCAAAAATGAATCGGACCAAAAAGCCACCGCACCAGCCGGCTCGGCACAGGTGATCACGCTTCACGCGATCAGTTCCGCGACGACCTGGCCTGCGACATCCGTCAGCCGAAAATCCCGACCTTGAAAACGATGTGTCAACCGCTCGTGATCCAGTCCTAACAGATGCAGCATCGTCGCGTGCAGGTCATGCACATGCACCGATTTCGTCACCGGGAAACAACCGAGTTCATCCGTTTCCCCCACGGTCTGTCCCGCTCGAATTCCGCCTCCTGCCAACCACATCGTGAAAGCACTGATCTGGTGGTCACGACCGACATCGGCGTTGGCGGTTTTCTGGCCGACCGCTGTGCGGCCAAACTCGCCACCCCAGACGACCAGTGTGTCGTCCAGCAAGCCTCGTTGCTTTAAATCGTGAATTAAGGCCGCACAGGCTTGATCCGTCTGGAGTGCCTGGCTGGCAATCCCCTGCCGCAGGTGCGAATGATGATCCCAGTCGCCATGACACAGATGCACAAACCGGACACCGCGCTCGATCAACCGCCGAAAAGAAAAGGGGACGCAGCTTATTAAATTGATATCTCGCGGAAATGTCTTTATCCTCCCCGTATGCCTCGTCGCCCCCGTATATGTCCTGGTGGAATTTGTTTCCACGTGCTCAACCGAGCCGTGGCACGGCTGTCGTTGTTTGAAAAACTTGAGGACTACGAGGCGTTTGAACGGGTACTCATCGAAACTCACGCCCGATTTCCTTTGCCACTTTTGAGCTACTGTTTGATGCCCAACCACTGGCATTTTGTGGTTCGCCCAGCGAATGACAATCCGCTCTCGGACTTCTTTCGGTGGTTGACACACACCCATGTCATGCGTTGGCATGCTCACTACCACACGGAAGGGACCGGGCATCTTTACCAAGATCGATTTAAGGCGTTTCCCATCGAAGAAGACGATCATCTTGATGCGGTTCTGCGCTACGTCGAACAGAATCCCGTCAGGGCCGAACTTTGCGAACGGGCGGAGGACTGGAAATTCGGTAGCGCGTGGCGAATGGAGAGGGGAGATGCACAATCCCTGTCCATCCTGAGCGAGTGGCCGATTCCCCGTCCGATGCGTTGGCGGGACGATGTCAACCAGGTCCAGTCAGAGTCGGAAGTCGACGCGATTCGAGCGAGGAATCCCCTAGGGAACCGATTCATGGATCACACAATCCGCAGTGCGACTGCATCTCGAGCATACGCTACGCTCAAGGGGGCGACCCAGAAAAAATCCTCCTGACCCTCGCATGGAACACAAATGAGCTGCGTCTCCTTTTTGTTTTCGACACGTCATGCCGTCGAGTCTGAAATGACGAAAATTTAAAATCAAGCTCGCAGAGCAATCGGTGTGTCGAACGGTATTGGGACTGTCTCCTTATCTTCGCGATAGCCCCAAGGGTTATCGCGAAACATATTCGTTTGCACAACGGTTGCACCTGCATCACTGTCTGTGCTACAATCAATCTTGGGCGAAGAGCGGAAGCGGAGCGGTCTGGTCGTGCGGTGGAATGGCGCCGTCCCGGCAAAGAATCGTGCTGAGCCCTGCCAGCCCTCCCCGTGCTTAGTCTCAGCCGGCAGGTCCACTGGGTCCTGAAGTGCCCCCTCGGATCCCAGATGCCACACCAACTAGCAAGAGAGTGTTAATGATGATATCAGAACGATCGACATTCGGGGTTCGGTGCATTTGGTGCCTCATGATGCTCGATGCACTGTCCGGATGTCAGTCGCCTGACGGGCCGCAAAAGTATCCCGTTAGGGGTGTGGTCGAAATCAATGGGAGTCCTGCTCAGCAAGTCGCCGTCACGTTTCATCACGAGCGAGCGGACACCCCTGGCAATCTGCGCTATCCTAGCGCCGTGACTGACGCGAATGGGGCGTTCGTACTCTCGAGTGAAGGGGATCGCGATGGTGCGGTCGAAGGTAATTACAAGGTAACGTTCGCTTGGATGTCTTCGCCCGACTTGGATGCCTTCGACATGCTGGGGGGCAAGTTCTCCAAGCCGGAGTCGAGTCTGTTCACAGCCCAGGTTCCCGTTGAAGCCGGGGATTTACCTCCGTTCCAACTGGTCGTTCCCGAGTCGGAGATCCGTCTGTCTGGTCGGCCGCGTCCGTCTCCGTAACGTGTTTGAACGAACGGCTCAAAGCAGACCCTTGTTTTTTGTCTCCATTCTTTTTACTCAAATAAGGTTTTGCCATGAAATGCGGATGCCAGCGTCGGGGTTTTACCCTCATCGAACTTCTCGTGGTGATCGCGATCATCGCCATTCTGATTGCCCTGCTGTTGCCCGCGGTGCAGCAGGCCCGCGAAGCCGCCCGGCGAGTGCAATGCCGCAACAATCTGAAGCAGCTTGGCCTAGCGGTGCATAACTATCACGACACATTCAATATGTATCCGAGCAACAACCCGATCCCGATTCGCGGGTCGGATGGCCGACGGATTCATCAAGGACCGTGGAACATCGCGATTCTGCCGTACGTCGATCAGGCGACTGTGTTCAACAGTTGGAGCTTCGATCTGAGCTTTGGCGAAGGGACCAACCGCACGCTGTTGACGAAACCCATTCAGACTTACAAATGTCCGTCTGCTCCTACGCCCATCGTGGCGTCGTTCGTGGGCATTCCGGCAACATCGTCGTTCACCGCGGACCGAGACGCGATTGGTGTGGGCACGCGGTACAATGCTGCGGTGATTGACTACTCGGTTCCGATTAGTGCTCACACGCCGCCCATGGATGCGGCCTCGGCGCGAGTGCCCGCGGTGATGTGGCAAACCACGCGGTATGGCATTCGCGATGTGACCGACGGGACATCGAACACGATGCTGTTTGGCGAATCGGCCGGGTTTCCGTTCCGCTACAACCGCCGTCGACAGGTGGGTGACAACTCCCCGGCCATGGGCCACCTTGGGGCGTGGACGCGATATGTCACCATTCGCTCGAATGCCGCGGGTGACACGCTTTATGGAGGCAACTGCCTGATCAACTGCACCAACTTTGCCAGCACCAACATCTACTCGTTCCATGAGGGTGGAAGTCACATCGGGCTGGCGGACGGCTCGGTGCGGTTCCTGTCCGAGAACGTAAGCATGGACGTCATCTTCCGACTGATGGCCATTCAGGACGGTCTGGTCATGCCCGAGTTTTGATGCACCTGATACGCGTTGTTCACTTGATTTCATTCGGAGAGGATCGACTCATGCGTTTGGTTTGCTTGCTGCTTTTGGCTTCGTTCCCCCTGACGGCGGAAGGCCAGGCAGTGCCACCGACTTCTGCTGTCCCGCTGCGTTGGCCGGGATTTCTGGGGGCTGGCCATTCCGCCATCGATCCGGCATCGATTCCTCTCGTTTGGTCGCCCACGCAGAATGTGGCTTGGCGGGCTAAGCTCCCGGGGTACGGACAATCCAGCCCGGTCATTTGGGGGGATACTGTCTACGTCACTTCGGTCGAAGGGCCACTCAAGGATCACTTGCTGGTCACGGCCTGTTCGCTCACCGAGGGCACTGTCCGCTGGACTCACACAACGCCGACGTCGGACCCGGTTGAGAACGGCACTTTCGTCAGCCGGGCCGCGCCGACACCCGTGGTCGACGAACAAGGGGTTTATGCGTTCTTCGAAAGTGGCGATGTGGTGGCGTTGACCCATGATGGCAAGTCGCGCTGGTCGAGCTCTTTGTCGGCGAAGTACGGAAAATTCGAGAACACGTATGGGTTGGCCGCGTCCCCCGTGTTGCATGGTAACCGACTGTTTCTGTTGATTGATCATCCTGGACCGTCTTACGTGATGGCTTTGCAACGTGAGACCGGCGTAGAGCGATGGCGGATCACTCGGACCAGTCGTGGGTCCTGGACGTCGCCGCTCCTCATGCAGATTGCGGGACGTCCGCAACTCGTCTGCAGTTCTGCCGGAACGGTCGATGGTTACGACGTGGAAGATGGACAGTTGCTGTGGAGCCACACCGGGATTGGAGGAAACCGGATTTGTAGCCCAACCATTGCCGGTGAAGGGACATTGCTGATCGGTTCGCAGACCAGCCGGGAATTTGCCGATACGGAGTCGGTCAAGAAGGCGAACATGGCGTTGAAAGTCACGTTCCGGGACAGTGTTTGGTCAACCGAGGTCGCCTGGCGGTCCGAGGATGCGGTACCCGGAATGGCTTCCCCCATTGCACACCACGATTGCGCATACTGGATCAATCGGAGCGGCGTCATCACTTGCCTTGATGCCACCACCGGGCGTGTTCACTACACAGAACGAACGGCGCAGTCGTGCTGGGCCACTCCCGTCGGGCTGGGAGATCGGGTCTATTTCTTTGGAAAAGATGGACTGACCTCAGTGATCGCCGCAGGGCCTGAGTTCAAGTTGTTGGCGGAGAATCGGGTTTGGAATCCCGAGTCGGTTAAACCCGATCAATCGATCATCGATCGCGAAGCGGATCCGAAACGCAAAGCGGGCGCGGCGATGCACGCGCTTCCCGAGATCTACGGGGTGGCCGTAATCTCGGGAAGCCTGCTAATTCGCACTGGTACCGATTTATATTGCGTACGGCAAGAGCCCGCCGCCGAGACAAAGTCTGAGTGACTTGTGACACTTCCGCCCCACGTCGTCATTCGGGCGCACACGTAGCCCACAGACAGGGGCAGAAAAGGGGATCAGGAATGAATGGCAGAAAGTTAAGCGTAAACCCATGCGTTCTAGGCGATTGAGCGAAGCGAAAAGAAAAGGGGACGCAGCCAATACTGTTCGGCACGCTGATTGCAGTAAATTTCAAATTATTTTACAGCGTGGCACGCTTTTTGCGCAAGACTCCCCATCAACTATTGTTGGTTCATGGAGAGCAAACCCACTCGAACCGATTCTGGCAAACCGCCGCTGGACGCGAAGAACGACGTCATCCCAATCGCATCGTCTTCCGCAGTGCCCCGGTCGCCACGATTGACCGAGAAGGACATCGTCGGAATCAAGTACTTCGATCAGTTGCTCCCACTTTTTCAATGACTGCATGACGAGGGATGCGCACGAGACGTGGCAGGGAACCGCGTGCTGTATTACGACCAGTATTGTCTCATGGTCCTCGTGTTCTGATTTAACCCGATCTGCTCATCGTTACGTGCGCTGCAGCAGGCAAGCGAACTGAAGAACGTGCAGAAGAAGCTTGGATGTGAACGCGCCGCTCTCGGCTCACTGTCCGAGGCCGCCACGGTCTTCGATCCCGAACGGCTGGTCGAGATCATTCAAGAGTTAAACGGCCAACTGACGCCCACTCATGGTGGCAAGGACCCGCGATTGGCGAATCTCGCGGGGACACTGACGTTAGTAGACGCGACGACCATCCCATGCGACTGGTCGTCGTCAAGATTGGGCCGCACGTTTCGGGAGGGAAATACAAGGGAGGATCATCGGGTGTCGATAGCGATGGCTTCCTGCGAATTGCGACAAACCTGCTCGACGTTCCCGCCGAGATCATCGCGCTCGTGTACGCTTACCGTTGGACCATTGAAATCTTCTTCAGGCAGTTCAAGCATCTGTTGGGCTGCCGTCACCTGCTGAGTCACAACCAGAACGGAATTACGATCCAAACTTACTGCGCGATCATTGCCTGCCTGGTGATCGCCGTTTGGACCGGACGCAAGCCAACGAAGCGCACTCACGAGATGGTCTGTTTCCACATGATGGGTTGGGCGACCACCGAAGAAATCGAAGCCCACCTCGCGAAACTCAAACTCGCCGACGCCAAGCCCGCGAAAAAAGTCTGATTTGACCGCCATGCTCGGTTGCGCCTCTCGCAATCAGAGTCCCTTAACGCTGCGCGTGATTCAAACCGCACACACTCTTGCGATGCTGCCGAACCTTCTCGTGCAGCAATCAACGAATCCGACACGTCATGCCGTCGAGTCTGAAATGACGAAAATTTAAAATCAAGCCCGCATAGCAATCGGAGTGCCGAACGGTATTGGGACAGGGACAGTTTTCCCGGCAAAACGTTGAGTGAATGGTTTGAGCCATTTGGCGGATCTTCACTTGGTCGCGGGCAAATTGAGCCAGTCCCCAACGGTGAACGGTGACCTCTTTTGGATCTGAGGGTCGTCAAACGACTCCCCAGAATCCCTGTGGATAACTCGGCGAAGCAGGTTTTTCCCACATTCTGCAGGAAATCGCGGAATGCGGACGGGTATTTTCCCGAAAAGGATTTTATCATGTGGACGGTGCGGAACGCCCCCACGCTGGCGAAAATCTCGCTCGCGAAATTGACGGCCAATGCCGGCAAACAGGATGCTCACCTCACGAGTTTGTCATCAATCGACCTACGACCGCTTTGCTTATTGAACAATCGAAAAACTGGATATCGGATCGATTCCCATGAATTCACGACACTCCCGACCAGCACGAGGCCTCTGCAGCGGAACTACCCATTATGGGTTGATTTGCCTGATGGCGATACTGACCAATCTGATGACGATCCCCTCATTCGTTCATGCTGACGAAAAAACGCCCGGCAAACCGATCCCGCCACGTGCGGGGGTCCCCAGCGTCCCTGTCGGAACCTTTCGCCAGCAAGTCCGTACGAATTACACGACCGATGACGGGTTGCCCGAGGGGCCAATTCATCAACTCGCCTTCGATCAGCAACTCTTCGGCAAAACCGATCAGGTGAAAATTCTCGCGGCAACCGAAAAGGGGATTGCGAGTTTTTCCGAGGGCCGCGAGAACCGCTGGAAGGTGATTCATGAGACCAAGACACCCATCACCGCCGTGCTGACCGCACAAGAACAAACCTGGTTCATCCAGGGTGATCAAGTGATCGAACTCTCCAGTGCCGGCCAGACAAAACTGATCGCCAAGGCCCCCGCTGACGTTTCACTTCGTTCCTTGCTGCGCAGCGGTGACGAACTGTTCGTGGGGACATCGGCAGGATTATTTGTGATCGATAACGGAGCCCTCCTCACGGTGAAAGCGGTGAATCGACTGCTGGGTGATCTGACCGAGGTTCGTCAACTCGCGGCGTTCAATCAGGAAATCGTACTCGCTACCGCCGGGGGTTTGGTCTCTCACAATCCTCGTTCCGGGGAAACGAGTCTGCTGACACCACGCGATGCGCAGGCGGGTTGGGCCTTGCAGGATGTTCGTGGCGTCGGCTTCGATCAACAAGGAAACCTCTGGTTTGCCGCCAAACAAGGGGTTGGACAACGAACCACGACCGGCTGGAAGTTGTTGACGGGCCATGAAGGATTGCCCTACAACGACTTTACCTGTCTGGCAACGGGACCCCGCTCGGATGTCTGGTTTGGAACCCGAATCGGTGCCATCCGTTACACGCCGACGGATTGGGAATACCGTCAGGGAAAACGTTGGCTCGCCGACGATCAGGTTTCCTCGATCGTGGTGACTCCCTCTGGCGATGCTTGGTTCGCCACACCCGCTGGCATCACCCGAATCGAAGCCCGTCCGATCACCTTGCGTGAGAAATCGGCCTTCTTCAATCGGGAAATCGACCTTCGCCACAAGCGAACACCGTTCGGTTACGTCGACGCCGTCGCCCTGGCCAAACCCGGAGAGACTGCGAAATGGACACAACAGGACAGTGATAACGATGGGCTTTGGACCAGCATGTATGGAGCGGCTCAATGTTTTGAATACGCCTCGACACATTCTGAAGAATCCCGCAAACGAGCCAACGACGCCTTCCGGGCGGTGGCGTTTCTGAGTGAAGTCACACAAGGGGGGGCTCATCCCGCCCCGTTCGGCTTCCCGGCCCGGACCATTCTGCCCGTCTCGGGTCGTAATCCTAACGATCACGATAACCCCGCACACGACCAGAAACGTCAGCAAAAAGATCCTCTCTGGAAAGTCCTCGCTCCACGCTGGCCGGTGAGTGCCGATGGCCAGTGGTATTGGAAAACGGACACCAGTTCGGATGAACTCGACGGCCATTATTTCTTTTATGCCCTTTACAATGATCTGGTCGCGACCACGGATGCCGAGAAGCAATCTGTTCGGACCGTCGTCGACCGCGTCACGACCCATTTAATCGACCACGACTACACCCTGGTCGATCACGATGGCAAGCCGACCCGCTGGGGACAGTTCAGCCCCTCGGCCATCAATACCGATTTCATGACCGATCTACGCGGTTTAAATGCCATCAGTATTCTTTCGTACCTGCTCGTCGCCGAACATGTTACGGGTGACCCCAAATACCGGCGGGAATACGAAAAGCTGTTGTTTGAGCACAATTACTTTACCAACGTGCTGACGCCGAAATACCAAAACGGTCCCGGTGCGGGAAATCAGTCGGATGATGAAATGGCTTTCATGTGCTACTACAACCTGCTCACCTACGAAAAGAATCCCCAGATTCGCCTGCAATATCTCCGGTCCCTCTCGCGTTACTTCCTACAGGAAGAGCCCGAAATGTGTCCGCTGTTTAATTTGATCTTCGCCTCGTTTTACGACCACGTCGACGAACACTGGGATCAGGTTCCGGCCAGTGTGATCACTGATTCTGTCGAAACCCTGCAGCGATATCCCTTAGACCGGGTCAACTGGGGCCATCGGAACAGTCACCGCCTGGACATCATTCCCCTCGCCCCACACGTGCTGGAAGCGGCAGGGAAAGGGTATCGACGAAACGGCAAGGTTCTGCCGTTTGACGAGCAATTCGTCAATCAGTGGAATCATGACTCGTGGCGACTCGATCGCAACTCAGCCGGCAGTCAACTGGCGGACGGAACGTCGTTCCTGCTGCCGTACTGGCTGGGGGTTTACCGTCAGCTCATCACCGAGGAACGTTAAATTTCACCAATTAAATCATCGAGCACGCTAGCGGTATTAAGGGCAGAACGTCGCGCAGCCTGAAACAAGAGCTCAAAGTCTTCGAGGGAACTCGCGTCGGTAACGTCAGGAGTGTACTCCTCAACAATTAAACCCCTTCGGTCGTATATCCGGAGCATCCGATTACGGTGTCTTGACTGTTCGTCCTCGTCGTATCCATAATCGTTTGCAATCGTAACACTTCCTGCCTTGAGCGAAACTCGGAATGTGGTTTCATCGACCGTTGATGTCCAGATTAACTCACCACGATCCGTCGCATTTTTCAGTTTACACAAAAAAACAAAAACTTTTTCTTTAGTTGTCATTTAAATTCTCCATTACACTGTTCTGAATTTTCGTGTCGAGCTTTGTGAGAATTAATCTGTAGCTCTCCAAAAAGTTAGCGTGAGTTTCTGGCAAGGGCTTGGCGACATTGTTATGGCATTGCAATGATTTTTTGCGAATGATATCAAGCTGGATTACGGCATCGCGTATCTCGCCCACATGATCGCCCTCTGGTAAATCGGAACTCAATAATCGGACACTGAAATGAGATGCAGCCTTGCAGTGGTCCGCGACTTGGATCCACGACCGATTGCGAATCGGATGAAGAGCTTCATTGGTAAAAAACGCAACCTGCTCACGAACCCCAGACAATGCTAACCCGCGAATCCTTGTCAACAATTCATTCGTCTCTGTCCGCGACGCTTTCAGTTGTGATTCCAGCTTTTCCTGAGCCCTCTTATTCAGCTGAAGCGTTTCAGCAACCGTCCACAGCGTCCAACAAAATCCCAGCAAGCTCAGCCAGAAACCGTACACGCTTGCGGAATTGGCAAATGCATCGATTGTTTTCTTCACCTAGCCATTGTAGTCAACGGCTGGAATCACTGCAGGGATTACCAGCAGCAAAAACAACACCGTCATCAGTATCAATAAATTGAAGAAAAGCTTCATGATTTCAAAAGTCTCGACGGCCAGTCCGACAGTGAAAACGCTCGAATTTCATTTCGTGATTCCGGACGCATTGAATCCGCCAACTCCCGCAATCTGAATACAACCCCCGATCATTCTGTAATCCCGATGGGGAAATTTCGGAGGGAGTTTCAATATGGTGCTGTATTGTATTGCATTGTACGCCTCATCCACGTGTTCGTTCAAGATGCAATCTCTTCCCGTCCCGGCAGCGATTAAATCTCAATCAAGTGATACAAGGTTTCCGGTCGTGACAGAATCCGGGGACCCGTCAATGGTTTTTCCGTCGCCACCGGCTCGCCGTACTGATCGAGCGGCGTCACTTTCAGGTTCGCCCCGTCCGGTCGATGAAACGTCACTTCCCCCGCTGGTTTTTTCACCAGCTCGGGGGACTGGCCGATTGCCAGGATCCTCGTCAGAGTGGGGTTGGCACGAACCCAGAACTCGTATCGTCCCCCCTGTTTGATCGTCAGAGAATACTCGGCCTCACCCTGCTTTTTGGCATCAAAATTACTGATCCAGTCGCCACCCGAAAGCGGATCTTTCTTGACTTGGTCATACCACCAGGGATGACGGTTCATCGTCGACTTGACGGGCTTTTCCCCCTCAATCCAGACCGACTCGGCCTGAAGCGCGCTTCCCATCAAAAGCAACAAGCCGACCAGTGTGGAAAGGATTTTCATCATCAGTTTCATTTCGGTGAATGTCGTACAAATCACAGGTGGAACAAACGGATTGAACCGTCGCCACCGATCTCGACTTTGTACGTACTGTTGTTTCGTTGGACGTGGTCACGCCAGGATCTCGGTCAACACCCGACCCTCGTCAGTCGGGCCGATTAAACGTTGATCCAGCCCCTGATAGGTGTAATGAAACGCATGGGGATCCAACCCCAGCACGTGCAGGATCGTTGCCTGCACGTCTCGGATGCCGACCGGATTCTCGACGGGATAATAACCAAACTCGTCCGTTTGTCCGTACGACAAGCCCCCTTTGATCCCGCCACCCGCCAGCCACATCGTGAACGCGTAGGGATGATGATCGCGGCCGATATATCCCTTTTTCAATTCGGACCGGACGTTATTCTGCATCATCGGCGTCCGGCCAAATTCCCCACCCCACACGATCAAGGTCTCTTCGAGTAACCCCCGTTGCTGCAGGTCAATCAGCAAGCCCGCAATCGATCGCTCGGTCTGCTGGCATTTGATCGGCAAAGTCTCGTCAATACTCTCGCCCAATGACGACCCGTGATGATCCCAACCCCAGTCATACAACTGCACAAATCGCACACCGTTTTCGATCAGACGACGTGCCAACAAACAATTATTGGCGAAGGTCGGGTCATCTCCCTTGTACAGCGACCGCGGGTCATCTGCACTTTCGGCAGGTGAGACAAATCCGGGCTTGGCTCCGTACAGATCCAGGATATGCTGCGGCTCTTTGGAAATGTCCATCACCTCGGGGACCGAAACCTGCATGCGACAGGCAAGTTCATATTGTGCAATCCGCGTGATCGTCTCGGCGTCCCCACTCCGCTGGTATTCCGCCTGATTCATCTCGGCCAGGGCATCGAGCATTCGTCGCCGCAGTCCTCGATCCATCCCTGCCGGGTCACCCAGGTACAGCACCGGATCCCCGTTGGTGCGGCACTGCACCCCCTGATAGACGCTCGGCAAAAACCCCGAACCCCACAAGGATTTCCCGGCATCAGGGGTCTTTCCCCCAGAAAGCAACACGACGAACCCAGGCAAGTCCTGATTCAGGCTCCCCAAGCCATACGTTACCCAAGACCCGATCGAAGGGCCCCCCAGTCGAGGTGAACCGGTGTGCGTAAACAACTGCGACGGAGCATGATTGAACTGATCGGTATGCACAGTCCGAATCACACAGAGCTGATCAGCCACTTTTGCCAGGTTCGGCAATAAATCGCTCATCACCTGCCCGCTTTTCCCTTGCCTCCCAAACGCAAACTGTCCCGCCAGAATCTTGGGGACACCCCGGATGAACGCAAAACGCTTCCCCTCCAGAAACGAGGCGGGGGCATCCTGCAGGTGTAATTTTTTCAGTTCCGGCTTGTCGTCAAACAGTTCCAGCTGTGACGGGGAACCCGCCATGTGCAGATAAATCACCCGCTTGGCCCGAGGGGCCAGCATCGGCTGACGGGGTGTCAACGGATTTGCCGCCGGCAGACGATCGGCCAATCCCTCGCCCGCCAGCAACGACTGAAACGCCATCGCACCCAGTCCCAGCCCACTTGACTGCAAAAAATGTCGACGGGTCTCGTGACGAATCTGCTGCAGCCCAAGATTTTGAAATTCCATGATGATTCAATTCCGCGTGAGAAACTCGTCCAAATTCAAAATCGCATTCGCTGTCACCACCCAGGACGCGAATTCTGCAGGATCCCGCCCGCCCGCCTCGCCTCGCGCCGATTTGATCAGTGCTACCGCCTGTTCTGGGGACATCGCCAATTGTCGCTGCACATCGCGCTGCAGCCGAACCAGTGGTGCCGCTTCACCCGGTTGCAGTGGACGGATTAAAGCCAGCCGCAGACCGTAAGCCACACGAGACTCGGCCTGCTCGCCACTCGTCACCATCCGCCGTGCCAGTGCCGCTGCCGCTTCGAGATAAACCGGATCGTTCAGCGTAATCAACGCTTGCAGCGGGGTGTTCGTGCGGATTCGCCGAATCTGACAGACCTCACCACTTCCCGCATCAAACGTCGTGAACGAAGGATACGGTGTGGTCCGTTTGAGATACGTATACAGACTGCGGCGGAAACGGTCTTCCCCTTCGGCATCGACCCAGGTCTTGCCGTTATAAGTCGAACGCCACAGTCCTCCCGGCTGAGGTGGCATCACTGCGGGACCACCCATTTTATCGCTGAGTAACCCCGAGACCGCCAGCGCCTGATCGCGCACCGCTTCGGCACTCAAACGGAACCGTCCCCCACGTGACGGAATCATGTTCCGGGGATCCCGTTCCTGCAGCGCCGCAGTGGTCTCGGAGGCCTGCTGATAGGTCTCGCTCAGTACGATCGTCTTCAGCAGTTGTTTCAACGACCAGCCCCCATCACGGTATTCCGCGGCCAGCCAATCCAACAGAGCGGGGTTCGAGGGTGGGGCCCCCAGTTGTCCAAAATCTTCTTCGGTTTCGACGATTCCAATCCCGAATAATCGCCCCCAGATCCGATTGGCCCAGACTCGTGGCGTCAACGGGTTGTCTCGATTCACCAGCCACCGCGCCACCTCGATCCGCCCCGGTGCAGCCCCCTCGGGACGGGGACCAAAACCATCCAGCAAAGCCGGACTGACCGGTTCCCCCTGATCCAGAAAATTCCCTCGCTTATGTATCCGGGTCACCCGTTGCTGATCCGCCGGAAGTTGGCGCAGAATCGGTAACTGGGCCACCTCGGCAACAAAATCCTTCAATGCCGTTTTCGCGGCAGTCAGCTGCTCACGCAATGGACGACAGGCTGGCGAATCCTGAGGAAGTGTTAACTGTGCAGGGTCGATGGTACTGGTGCTCAAACGAAAGCGAGCGAGCGTCAATCGGTTGCCATAAGCCTGAGTCAGCGTGAATCGGAGTCTCCCCTCGGCGGTCAATGTCAGTGGCTGAGCGAGATCGAACAACGCAACATGCCGCTCACGCGAACGGGGACTGACCGCCCAGCCGGTTTTCACATCCCCATCGATGGCGGCCTTAACCGGCCACCCCTCTTGCGAAAAATCGGCCCGAGGATGTTCGAGCTTCAGCCGTTCTGTCCGCGGACCATCCAGCCATTCCACTGACAATTCCGACACGACAAAATTCGGATCGGCCGGATTTCGACCAACCCCCGATTGCCCATCCGGAAATTTCGCGGGCAATGCTTCCAGTCGGATCGCGGTATAGCGTCCGGCGGCGAGTGTCACCGTCAGCGTGTAAACATCGTCCACCGCCGATTTCCCGCTCACCGCGATCGACTGGTCAGACTGTGCTTCGAGCGTCGCTTCGCCGCGCGAGACCGCTTGACTGACTCGAACCGGGGACCAGAAAACGACATCTCCTTCACCCCGATTTTCGGCGGCCACTTCCGCCTGGATCAATTCTGATTCGAGCTGTGTCACTCGCTGTTGCAATCGTTCCCGCTCGGTCCGCTGCGTCGGCGTGATCACTTCCATCCTTGGTGCGTCATCGTAACGATCGGCATCTTCCGTCTGATTAAAGATGGCATAGAACCGATAGTAATCGTCATTCGAGATGGGATCGTATTTGTGCGAATGACATTTCGCACAGCCCATGGTCAGTCCCATCCAGACTTGAAGCGTGGTGTCGATCCGGTCTTTGACCGCCGCCACACGAAACTCTTCGTCATCAGTTCCCCCTTCATCATTGCACATCGTATTGCGATGAAAGGCAGTCGCGATCCGCTGCGCTTCGGTCGGATTCGGCAGCAGATCCCCCGCCAGCTGTTCCAGGGTCCATTGATCCAGGGGCATGTCGTCATTCAGCGCCGCGACGACCCAATCCCGATAAGGCCAGACCGTCCGTCCCAAGTCTTTTTCATACCCCTTCGTGTCGGCATAGCGTGCCAGATCGAGCCACATCCGGGCCCAGTGCTCACCAAAGCGGGGCGAGTTCAACAGTTCCCAGACAAGCTCTTCATACGCGGCACGAGTCGGGGCTTTGGCAAAAGCGTCCGCCTGTTCCGGGGTCGGTGGCAAGCCGATCAGGTCGAGCGACAGCCGACGAACTCGGGCCTGTGGAGTTGCTTGCGGACGCATGGCCAGCCCTCGCTGCTGTAACGCGGCCGTCACCAGTTGGTCGAGGGACCCTGCGGGCTTCACGACCGGTTCAAACGACCAATGCCGTCCCCATTGGGCTCCCTCAGCAATCCACTGGCGGATGGTCTCGACTTGCGTGGGTGTGACTTGCTTGCGGGATTTGGGCGGGGGCATCATCCGATCAGGATCGGTGCTGGTCATCCGTTCAAGGATCAGGCTTTGGTCTGGCTGGCTGGGCCAGATCGGTGCGGCGTTGTCACGTGGCTGCTTGGCTGCCGCTTCCAGGTCCAGTCGCATCTCCGCCTGCCGCTCGTGCTCGTCAGGTCCGTGACAGGCATAACAGTTGGCCGAGAGGATCGGGAGCACATCGCGGGCAAACCGGACCGGTTCCGCAGCCAGCGGCGGCGTACCGGGCAGAGTGACAAGCAGCAGCAGGTTCGTGATCAAGAATCGAAAAGCAAGGTTTCTCATGGTTCTTCCATAATAGCTTTATCGGCCACCAACGAGAAAGTCACCAACGCTAGCGAAGCAGCCAGGTCCTGTGAAGAATGGTGAATTTCTCGATTCGTTATGAGGAAATCGCGGCGATTGCGGTCACTCTCGCTATTTTCGAGTCCCGCTTGGCCGACGCTTGGTCGACAATTTGCCCACGAAGAACAGATCTGCGGAATTCCCTCGCGAGGCATACTCTGCACGATCAACTGA
>JBIKZJ010000610.1:0-3101 GCA_044354755.1 Schlesneria sp.
CACATGCACAACCGCAACTTCATCAGGTGCAAATCCCTCCGCTCAAGCCATTCTTGTCATCATTCCGCACCAAATCCAATGTGATCAAAAACGGAGATTGAGACAATTTCGCGAAATTGTCACCCATTTTTAATTAGGCGCAGTGTCCCCCAGTTTTCACCCAGTTTTCAGAGTCCCCCAGTGTCTTTGTCCCCGAGTCTGCGAAGTGTCTGCCAAGGTCTTTGCGTTGGAACTTTGTCCAATGCCTGATTCGTCGTATTCCGGTCGGAACGGATATTGTTGTCGCGCGACCTTCGATCAGGTCGGCTGAACACCGACCCGCCTGCGCCTCTGGCTAAGAGTCAAACGACACGTCACCTTGGCAAAGAACCATCGCCGGCGACCGAACAGCCGTACCGATACGGGGGTTAGATCTCTTTCAAATCCGCTCGGACTGCTTCGTAGGTGGTGTGAAAGGCGAGTGCTTGCGGATCGGGGGTGACACCCCAATGTTCGCAGGCGGCACGATAAATTTCTGGCCACCAGTTGCGATGTTCGGTCAGGCCTTGATCTCGGTCAGTACGCCAACGGCTTAATACCTGGGACCAGCAGCGGTCACCGTATGCCATCGCGGCATTCAAATCACCAAACTCCTTGACGTACCACTCGCGGCCAATCTGCGCGTGCAACACTTCGTCCGCCCAGTCGAAATCCTGGAACAGTCCGGCGAGTGTCACACCGGAATCGAGTCCCACTTCCCATTCGTAGCGTTTTCCCGTGCGGGGCATTAATCCCTGTTCGATGAAGAACAGCACCGCATGGCGTTCCCACGGTTCGAACTGCGCGTTCAAATTCCGGGACCAGGTGAAATTGATCGGAATCTTTGACCAGTCCAGCCCGAGACTGATGAATCCGACTTCACCCAGCATCGCATGTCGAGCCTCGTCCCAGAGTTGCCGTGACATGTCCCGGTAATACTTCCAGGGCTTACCGTGTGTCTGATGCAGGATACTCGCCATCATTTCAGGGACATCGATTTCCCTCAGCCGCTTATAAAACAGCATCACAGTCTTATCGCGAGCAGAAAATCGCTTGTCATACAAGAATGCTTCGGGATTGACCCCGGCATTGAACGAATCTTGAAAGCGAGAATCTCGCTGCGGAACCGGGTCGTACTGAAACGGCGTCGCCGAGAACTGCGGCCGCAGCAATTCTGCGGATGTTGCCGTCGCTGCGGTTGCCGTTGAGGGGGCAGCCTCTGGTTGGCTGCTTGCCCGTAGCGGGTCATCTGCACCACTGGCTGTGGATGCTTGCAGCACACAATTCTGCAGCAACTGTAACCAGAGAATCCGCCGTTCACGCGCCGGGGGATCGACCAGACATTCGACCGCCTGACGGCCAAAATTGGCCAAATCATTCAACTCGAACAAGCAGAAGCGGGTGATGCGGACGGTGGGGGCATCGGCAAGTGGATTGGTGGTGGCAAGATACGCCTGTAGCGACTCAATGAGTGCGGGAACGATGACTTCGTAGAGCCCTAGTGTCAATTCTACGTGTGTTGGGGCGGCGAGAACTTCGTCGCAAAGCAGTTTCCAGGCAGGATGAGGGACGGCCTCGAGCCCGAGTGGGGGTTCGCGGAGCTCGCTGACCCGTTGTCGAAACTGGGTCGCCTGCTCGGCACAGAGGTAGGCATGCAAGCTGAAGGCGGTCTTCAGTTCATACACGGGTTCGGCCGTGATTCGTGCCGTGAAGATTTCATGGAGCCGGACCAGCAGGTAATGGTGTCGTTTGATCCAGGCGACGCAGTCCGCAACGGAAAGCCCTGTGCGCTGGGCTTCCGCGAACGAACAGAGACCAGCCAGTGGTGGAAGCGACTTCCAGCGGGTTTCGGCAGCCATGAGCATCCTCACGTTTCAGTCGTAATCGGACTTTTTTCAGGGGGAATGTGGAATCTTGAACCCGAGCGTGGGAGTTGCCTGTGCCGATTCGACTCGGGACAGATTGGCCACGTTTCGTTCGTCACGTTTCGTCACCATGTTCCATGTCGATCTGATTCGATTCATCATCTCCCCCTTGAATTTCGCCGAGGCGTTTGGCGACATCTTTGTATTCGTAGTCGCTGGCGAGAATTTCGGAATAGTACTTTTCGGCAGTCGCTCGATCTTTGGCTTCTTCGGCGAGTCGTGCCAGGTAGTAACAGCATTCCTTGAAGGGAATCGGATGATCGGTGGCGTTCAGCTTTTCCAATGCCTTCTCGAACTGACGTTTGGCCAGGTTGTTTTGTTTTTTCGCGAGGAAACAGGAACCCAAGCTGGCCAGCACTTGGGATTCGAGCCGGATATCTTTCGAGGCGGCCTGCAGCAGGGGGATCGCTTTGTCGTATTTCTTGCAGCGCATGAACCTGCGGGCCAATTCATGCTTGAGCCTCAGGTCATTCGGGTAACGATCGACTCGGCGGCTGAAGATTTCGATCTCTTGTGACAACAGTTCGGTGGCAAGCTCAACCACAATGGCTCGTGATTGCTCGTCTTTGGGGTCGCGGGCCGAGGCCTCTTTGGCAAAGCTGACGTTCCGCCGGACCATATCCAGTTCGACATCTTCCATCTGCTCACGGATATTCGGATCACCGCTGACATCCAGAGCCAGTTTATAGGTTTTGGCGGCCTCTTCCAGCTTTCCTTCGCGGCGAAAAAAATCGCCGAGTTTGAGGTAATGCGCGACATTTGCGGGCTCTTTACGAATCATCCGCTGCAGATCCGCTTCGACCGATTCGCCGGGTGCCAACACTTCTTTATTGGTTTTGACATCTCCCTTGACCGATTCTTCATATCCTTGCTTGGGTTTGGTTTCACGGACTTCCTGCGTCGACTGGGCGTCGTCGTAGCCTGCCTTATGAATCGTCATGTTGGCCCCCAGGGCCTGAATTTTCGAGCGGACCGCGCCATTCAGCGGATCGAGCTCCATGACTTTATCGAGGACCGCGATCGCCGCCGTAAAGTTTTTTCGCATCTCGTAAATTTCGGCCAGTGCGGTCAGATAGTCTTTGTTGTCGGGCGAACCGTCGGGGCTGGTCGCCTGTTCATAAGCAAAGGCCGCGATTTCCAGAAAGCCCCGTTCGCGGG
>JBIKZJ010000609.1:0-3101 GCA_044354755.1 Schlesneria sp.
CGACAGTGCCACGACCGAACAGGAGTTAAACGCCGCCGCCGCATCACTCTCGAAAGTCCTCGCTGGTCCAATCGCAGATGGATTGTTAAAAGTACTGATGGTCGGTGCTGGCAAAGGAGCCGGCCAAGTAGCCGGGGAGTTCCAGAAACGCTACCAATTTCAACTCCCCAACGGAATCAAAAATGGTTCGCGACTCAACTCTGGCCCTCCGGTGCCAAAAATTATTAAACGTGATAAGGCACAGGGAAAGCTCTCGCAAGATCAAGTCAAGAATGGAGTCAAAAAAGATGCTTTCAACACAGGGTTGAGGGGCACCGATTTTACCCAAAAAGTTCGCTTATATATTGATGCGATTGAGCGGCATACCGGATTTAGGCTCCATTCTTCACAACGAATGAGACTTGCGGACAAGTTAAGAACGAATTCTTACCAAAGGCTATCGACTGAAGCAGGCGAGGCACATCGTAGACTATTTACTCAGCGTATGAAAAATTCGCAAATTGCACAGTGGGAACAGCACACGGGACAAAAGTGGCCCCGTTACTTAAAAGATGTACGAAACGCCAAAGGAAAGGTGATTGCAAAAAAAGGGCAGCCATATGATGCACATCACGTGATAGAAAACATTTATGGCGGGCCTCACGAATGGTGGAATCTTACCCCTGCACGGTTCCCAGATCAGCATCAAGGAAGCTTGCATCTTAATCCGATTATGGATATTCTCTTTCCATAGAAAATGCTGTATGACTGACATAAATTCAATTAAAGAGCGATTGCATGATGTCTCAATGCTAACGCCGATTTCGGCTATCGATACAAAAGCATTAAAAGCTGAGTTTGTAGGTGTACCGATCGAATACACCGATTTTCTAGAGAAGGTTGGCTTCGGCGATGTCGGCGACGTTAGAATTTATGAGTTTCCAACGGCGCCGGACGACATTTATCCAAAACCTCAAAGTGATTTGTCGGGCATCGTCTTGTTTGGCGATGATTATCAAGGATACTGTTTCGGTTTCGATACTTTAAAGAATTACTGCTTGGTTGAGGTGGACCCCCGAGGCAATCCTCGGCTGCGGAGCGAAGAAGGTTTCTTGTCGCTTATCGCTGGATATATCCCAGAATAAATAAGAAACAGAACCAGAAGACACTACAACGGTGAGGCCATGGGGACACTGGGCTGGTTTGAGAATTTGTTGCGATTTTGCTCAAATTGTTCTCGTCTCCGATTTTGGTCACATTTGATTTGGAGCGGAATGATGGCGAGGATGGCTCGTGCGGAAGTGTTTGCGCCTGATGAAGTTGCGGTCGTGCATGTGATGAATCGCGTGGTTCGTCGCTGCTACCTGCTGGGTAACGATCCCGTCAGTGGCAAGAATTACGATCATCGCAAAGTCATGATTGAAAATCAGTTACAGCAATTGGCCGGGGCGTTCGGGATCGACCTGCTGGGATTTGCCATCACGGGGGGGACCCGGGGGACGGGGGGGACCCGGGGGACACTAGAATAATTTCGGTTTGCCGAGTCAGTATCGCTAATGACGGCGGAGCGGGAGGGTGCAAAAGCATCTCAAGAGGCAAAAAATCGCAAGTTTTTCGTGGTCGCGCTGCCGGTAAACGCATGAGAACGCGATCAAGTGGCAACAAGGCCAACGAAAATCCCCGCCTCGTTGATTTTTTGACCAGCTAGGGGATCGTGAATTTGCCTCGGTCCGATTTTCTCGAATCGTTGCTACTCAGAAGATGACAATAATTCGCGGACGCGGGGACGCATGCGGTGAGGAAAGCCGGAAATTCGACTCCGTGTCGCACGGATCGTCTGGGGATGACCAGCAACGACTGCGAATAATTTGCCAAAATCCTGCACCAACTCGACCCACGCGGTGGCAGTGGGAAGTTTGCCGCTTAATCGCTGGAAAAGGGGAGGCGCCGACGGCGGAGTCGTTCCTCGCTTGCCGGGAGCCACCTGCCGGGCGGTCCAATCGAGTAACTCCAGATAATCCCCCTGTGATAGGGGAAGAAAACCCTTGTCGCTGCAACGAAACCGATTGGAACTGGCTTGCGGTCCCAATCGCTGATCATCCGCTGGGATCAACGCAATCGGTGACAAAAACCGATCTGCGGTGACTTGGGACTGCACGCCAACCGGCGACACCCCCTCAGCAGCCGCTTCGCGGCCAATCGCTGCCGGATTCACGGCCCCAACAGGATTGTCTGAGAATTCCTGTTTCGGTTGGCTAGTCGCTAAGGTCGCTGAGGTGGGATTGTCATTTGTTGGTGAAAATGACTGAATTCGGCGCTGCACCGAGGTGTAATCGCTTTGTTCGTGGCGTAAATGGGACAGGCACAAATTTTCCGGCAAAACGAATGTCGAATGGTTTGTACGATTTGGGGGGTCTTCATTTTGTCGCGGAAAAATTGAGCCAGTCCCTGGGCATGCGTTCACAGCGAACAGAGGGGGACAGCTGCTCAGCCCGCTCAGCCAAAAACCGGAAATTGAATGAACTTTGACTGACGACCAACGTCTGGCTAAAACAGTCCGTTCGGACTGAGGAAGGGGAAATTCGGATCATTCGCGGTCGGCCGCTTGATTTGAATGAGACCCATTTTGAATGAGACCCATACGGTGTTTTTTTAGCACCGGTGTTTTTTTGTTATCAAAAACGAGGGAAAGTCGTGAGCGTTGACAGCGACCACGCTGACTGGGGTGAGTTGGGGAATCGGGATCTCACAGTGCTACGAACTGCGGCGAGAGGCCTTTTTTTGCGACGGCGGTCTTTTGGCCTGTGGCGGTTCGGTTGTGTACCGTGCTGTTCGGCCAAGGTATACTCTCAGGCGAGCGGAATCCTGCCTGACTCAGTCACTTGATAGTGAATCTTACGGAGCGATCGAATGATTTGGATATTGATGGGACTGGTTGGACTGATGAGACTGATGGCAAGAATCGGACTGATGGGACCTGTAGGACTTATGGGTCTGGGTGGACTGGGGAGTGTGATCAAGTTCCGGCAGGGATCGCTGCGATTGGTGCCAGTGCGAATTTTGCGGATGGGGTTGGTGCTGGTTGGTTTGCTGGTGGGGGGGCGGGTTTGCTCGGCGGATCC